>JAQVEM010000172.1 GCA_028697935.1 Actinomycetota bacterium | reverse complement strand
TGGAATTTTTTTTGATGCTTATCAGTATAATGATGCTATAGATGAATATAACCAGATCCTGCAGGGCAATTACTCGAGCTCCTTGACCCAGGAACTTCATGGTAAGACACTTTTTCAAATTGGAATGTGCTATTACAGGCTTCTTGATTACAGTCACGCAAGAGATTATCTTATCAAAGCTTATGAAAAATCCCCTTCAGGTTCTGTAGCTGATGACAGCCTTTATTTTACAGCTATGGCTCTTACAAACCTGAATGCACCTGATGATGCTATATCGTACTATCAGAAACTTATAAAACTTTTCCCATCAAGCAATTTTAGTGATGATGCCCTTTACAGGATTGGAAGAATATATTCTCAAAGAGATGATTTTACAAACGCAGCATCTTATTTTAAAAGAGTACACACAGAATATCCATCCGGTGATAAGCTGGCCGATGCATTGTGGGAACTCGGTCTTATACAATACAGAGCAGGTGACTACAGCTCAGCCAGAGCTACGTTCTCCAGTTATGCATCTTCATATAATGGAACTCAACTTGAGGAGAAAGGATTATTCTGGACAGCAAAATGCAGTCAGAAAATGGGAGAAAATAATACAGCATCAGATTTATACCAGAAAATCGTAAATCTAAGCTCTTATTCATATTATACTTTCGCTGCTGCCGAAATGCTTAAAAACATGAACATACCGGTAGAAATCAAAAAAATTAATAATAATTTAAATCCTGAAAATCCCGGGATTGCAGATATTCTACCCGATGTATATTCCATTCTGAAAGAGGAAAATTTCAACTATAATGCAGATGAAAATAACAGTGATGACCATACAAATACCGAAAGCATTCATAGTCACATAAATAAAGCTATTGAATTTCTAAAACTCGGATTTTTAAACAGCGCTTCGCTTGAAATAGAGGCAGGAAGAAAAGAAATTGAGGAAAGCCCATCAAAAATTCCTGGAATTGCAACATTATATTATGAGTCCGGTAATTATTCTAATTCCATAAATATGATTGGTAAGAACCTCGAAAAACTAAAATCTATACTTGACAGTAATCATACTGATTATCTTTACTACCTTTATTATCCTTACGGTTTCAGGGAATCTGTTCAAAAATACAGCAGTCAGTATGATGTTGACCCGCTCTTTATACTGGCTGTAATAAGACAGGAAAGCAATTTTATGCCAGACGCTATATCTTATGCCGGAGCACGGGGTCTCATGCAGATTATGCCTTCTACCGGGGAGGGTATTGCCAGGCAGATTGGTATCTCAAATTATAATGTTAATATGCTTACAGACCCTGACACAAATATTAAAATGGGTACTTTCTATTTAAGGCAGCAGCTTGATAATTTTAACCAGAACAAGTTCTATTGTGCCGGTGCATATAATGGCGGACCGGGTAGAATGAGTGGCTGGGTTTCTGATAGAGGCAACATGGATATTGATGAGTTTATTGAAAGCATTACTTATGAACAGACGAGAGAATATGTAAAAAGAGTAATGGGAAATTATTACTTCTATCAGATGCTTTATGGAAACTAATTATTTTTACCCTGTTTTATCTATTTTATTTGCTTCGTTTCTATTCTATTTAATTTTATTTTGCACCCGACCGATTATTTTCTATAATTATTAGCTAAATTAAATATCCTTAGAAGTAGCATAAAAATGCAGATTTTATCATAATCCATTCATTGTTAAAGCCATTAGCTTTTAGCCATTACCTGAACTATCATTCCCCTGATTTCCTGAACAAAGAGGTGGAAAGATATCTTTCTCCTGTATCCGGCAAAATAACAACAATATTTTTATTTTCTGATTCCTTTCTTTTAGCTATATTCAGTGCAGCAAACATTGCTGCTCCACTCGATATCCCAACGAGTATTCCCTCCTCTTTCATTATCCTTTGTGACATAACCACTGCTTCCTCATCTGTAACTGTTATTACTTCATCAAGTATGGAAGTGTTTAAAACGCCCGGGACAAATCCAGCTCCTATTCCCTCAATCTTGTGGAGTCCAGGTTCTCCGCCTGAAAGAATGGGTGAACCTGCAGGTTCAACAGCTACAATTCTAACAGAGGGTTTTCTTTCCTTTAAAACTTCTCCTACGCCTGTAATAGTTCCCCCTGTACCCACACCTGCCACAAATATATCGACACTGCCATCTGTATCTGCCCATATCTCCTCTGCAGTCGTCTTACGATGTATTTCCGGATTCGCAGGATTATTAAACTGCTGCGGCATAAAACTATTTTTTATTCTTCTCTGAATCCTCTCAGCCTCTTCAATAGCTCCCTTCATCCCTTTTGAACCATCTGTAAGGATGAGCCGGGCTCCAAATATTGAAAGAAGCTTTCTCCGTTCTATACTCATCGTATCAGGCATAGTAAGAACCAGCCTGTATCCCTTTGCTGCACACACAAAAGCCAGTGCAATACCGGTATTTCCGCTTGTTGGTTCCACTATAACTGTATCCCTGTCTATTAATCCCTTATCTTCTGCCGCTTTAATCATCGCAAATCCAACCCTATCTTTCACACTTGAGAGTGGATTAAATGACTCTAATTTTGAAAAAACTGCTGCACCGGTCCCATCAGCAAGTTTATTTATCTTCACAAGAGGTGTTCTGCCCACTGCTTCAGTTATATCATTAAATATTCTATTTATTCTATTCATATTCTACATGTAATATTTATTATAAGATTCATTCTGCTGATTATATTTATCAGTGTTTTTATGATTCCTATACTGCTTATTCTTTTTATAATATATCACTTGTTTTTATGGACACTTATATTTTACTCTGATCCAGTTAGTTAATTTATAGCTCTTTAGATCAGACGCTTTTATTTTCTCACATCCATTAAATTTATACATCAATTTACATAACAATTTTAAATTTTTAATATTTTTTACAATTAAGCTATAATTTTATATAAAAGGTGTTTACCCTCTTAAATTTGTCGTGTAATATATTATATACTAAAAGATGGAATATAGAATAAGGAAGAAACAACTTAGAAGAAATCACAGTTATGGTTTCATTATCTTTGCTGTAATGGTAATAGCTCTACTGCAAATGTTGAGTTTAAAGTCATTTTATTATGGTAGAGTAATTAAATTACCTGATAATCTTTTTAAATCCAGCATTGACTATCCTCTTTCAGAACTTACTGTTGATACAACTTACAAAATACCGGAGCCAGAAACCCTGAAAACCACAGAAGCATATTCGTCTGAAGAAAATTTATCTGAAGAATCAGAAGAAAGCCAGTCAAATGAGACTGAGAATACAAATTTATCA
>JAQVEM010000018.1 GCA_028697935.1 Actinomycetota bacterium | reverse complement strand
CAGTTACAGAAGCCAATCTTCCCGGCCCTATAGTTAACACTGCTACTGCAGTAGGTACCGATCCGGCAGGAGGTAAAGTAACTGCCAGTGATACTGAAACAGTAGCCCTTATATATACTGCATCAATTGAGATAGCAAAGTCAGGCTCCCTTAATACGGGCTCTGATGGTATAGCTAACCCCGGTGATACAATTACCTACACATTTACAGTAGTAAATACAGGGGATGTTACTCTAACCGGTGTAACTGTAACTGATCCTCTGGTTACCGTAACAGGCGGACCCATTACACTTGCCCCTGGTGAGACTGACCCGGATACCTTTACAGGCCTATATACACTTACCCAGGCAGATATTGATGCTGGTAAGGTAGATAATACCGCTACAGCAGTAGGTACTCCTCCAGTAGGAGATAATGTAACCGATACTGATAGTGAAACAGTAGATATTACACAGGGTCCGGCTATTAGCCTAGTAAAAGATGTAGATGATAATGAAGCAGCTATTGGCCAGACATTAAGCTACTCATATACAGTAGAAAATACAGGTAATGTTACGCTAACCGGTGTAACGCTTAGCGATGACATACTTGGAGAAATAACCCTCGGAAGTGTGGCCCTTGCCCCTGGTGATGCCACTACAGGCAGTGCAACCCATACAGTTACAGAAGCCAATCTTCCCGGCCCTATAGTTAACACTGCTACTGCAGTAGGTACCGATCCGGCAGGAGGTAAAGTAACTGCCAGTGATACTGAAACAGTAGCCCTTATATATACTGCATCAATATCAGTTACAAAAACTCCGGATGTTACAAGCGCAACTGTTGGAGATACAATTACATATACATATACGGTAGAAAATACAGGTAATGTTACGCTAACAAACCTTGAAGCACTGGATAATAGACTTGGTGGTGTAACCTTTGACAAAACTACCCTTGCTCCAAATGAGACTGTAACAGGTGTACTTCAAAAGGTAGTTAGTAATGATGATTTACCCGGTCCGATTGACAACAGAGTCGATGCAAAAGCACTTGACCCAGTAGGAAACGAGGTTACAGACTCTGCCAGTGCTACGGTTGAGCTGTACTATAACCCCCACCCCCCGGTAGTAACCAGAGGTTCAATAACTCTAAATAAGAGTGGGCTGGAATCCACAGATGTTGCAGGATTTACTCTATACGACTCTGAAGGTGATGCAGTTGGAGGAGAAAAGACAATTACAGGAAACGGAACAGTAAAATGGTCAGGTCTCAGGAGAGACACTTATAAGATTGTAGAAACTACTGTTCCTTCAGGATACTTAAAGATGGATGATATTACAGATATAGTTATAAGTTCATCCAAATTGAACCATAGTTTTGACAGAACAAATACAAAAGTGCCATCTACCGCTATGATACAGGTATTGGGCATACAGGAACTTCCATTTACTGGTCTTAATCCAGCTATTCCGATATCCGGTATCTTCATTATAATTGCCGGTCTGGCAATGGTAATGCTGTCATTAAAAAGAAATAAATACAATGATTTAGAAGATAAAAGCAATTAATCTCTACCAACCAGCGAAGAAAGATATATTGCCCGGCTCAGCCCGGGCAATATATCAGAAGCTTAAATTGTATTGCGTACAGTGTAGCACTTTTGCAATAGACCCGTATTGTATAGAATTAAAATTATAGGGAGCAATTTTAGTCATTTCCAGGCTTTTGTAATCTTTACATTTATATTTTTGCATTTATATTAATTAAATTTTGAAAATTTTATTACAGATTCATAATTTATTAATTTTAATATTACAGTATAATAAGGAGATTAATATGGGTAAAAATTTAATTCGTATAATTCTGGTATCGGTTTTATTATTAATATTATCCATAAGTTTTTTTGCATGCAAAGGGCCGGAAGGAGTATCTGACCCAAATCTAGCAGAAGCACAACGGGCTGAACTGGGAAGGACTGAAAACGAAGATGTAAGTGCAGAAGATGCAAAATCCATGAATAAGTTGCTTGCAGATGATATGGGGATAAAAGAAATTTCAGGTCTTGAGCAGGCTGTAAGTTTACAAAACCTGAGTTTAAACAATAACGAGATAATCGATATCTCTCCCCTTGCAAAACTTACGGAATTAAAAGTGTTAAATCTAAATAATAACCAGATTAATGATATTTCTCCTCTCAAAGGCCTTGCGAACCTTACAAATCTTGGACTTAGCAATAATAAAATAACAAACATAAAACCATTAAAAGGTTTAATAAATTTGCAGACTGTTAGCCTGGGCAATAATGAAATAACAGATATCTCACCCCTGGCCAATCTTATCAACCTTGAGGTGCTCATTTTAGATAATAATAAAGTTACAGATATTTCCCCTTTATCAAAACTCACTAATTTACGTGTTTTAGGCTTGAACAAAAATCAGATAACAGATGTTAAGGCTCTGGCAGAGCTTAAAAACCTCGAAAACCTTGTCCTGGCTAATAATAATATATCTGACATCAGCTCGTTATCAGGGTTATCTAATTTAGAACTGATTATGTTAGGAGATAACCCGTTATCGGATATTTCAGCACTGGGTGAATTGAAAAAGTTAGAAGTTATAAGTCTCAGCAAATGCGAGATAAAAGATTTAACACCTCTGACAAAGTTGACAGATTTAAAGCAACTTGCTCTGAACGAGAATAATTTATCCGATATTTCAGCACTTTCAAAAATTAAAAGTCTTGAGATTTTATGGCTGGAAGGTAACAAAATAATGGATATCTCACCCCTAAAAGATCTTCTGGATTTAAAGAAGCTTTATATTAAGGGTAACCCTATTTCCGATATCGGTCAGATAAATGATTTAAGAAATGCCGGAGTTGAAGTGGATTTTTTTGAATAATTATTTTAAATAGTACAAATAAACAAAAAAAAGATAAAAATTTATATACTGGCCAGAGAATGTAATGGTCGGGGATGTTTTAACTTTTCCCGGGAATTTATTCTATGTCTTTTTTAAATCCTTTAAAATCCCGCCTTTTTAAAGGTATTAAATTCATGGATAGACTGGTCAGGGGATAGATCCGGGCTAATACGGGCTCATATATAATCTGTTAGAAATAATTACCCAAAAATAGTATTATTATAAAAAGAAATATAAAAGGAGAAGACAGAGACTTTATGAGAAATAATAAAGGTGCCAGTGAAGATAATATGGGTACCATCAATCAGGAGAGAAAGCTGGAATATCTTTTAAACCTTGATATCGAGAAAGTAAGTAATCCGCAGGAAATTATAAAAGCCCTCCGTGAAGAAATAGAAAAACACAATTACTACTACTATATTAAAGACAACCCTATAATCAGTGATGCCCAGTATGACAGGTTAATGCGAAACCTTGAGGCACTTGAGAAGAAATATCCTGAGCTCATTACAGATGATTCACCAACCCAGCGGATAGGTGCCCCTATTGAAGGAGGTTTTGCTACAGTCCAGCACAGCGAAAAAATGCTCAGTCTTCAGGATGCATTTAGCTATGAGGAGCTAAAAGATTTCATTAATCGTGTATATAAAGAACTGGGTAAGAGTGAAGGAGGCCCGGGAAGCGGAAAAAATCCCGCCACAGTTGAGTTTGTATGCGAGCTAAAAATAGATGGTTCAGCAGTTTCTCTCGTATACGAAAATGGAAAGTTTGTAAGGGGAGCTACAAGGGGTGATGGTGTCTTTGGAGAAGATATAACTGCAAACTTGAAAACAATAAATTCAATACCCCTGAGACTCTTTTCGAAAAACGGATTAAAAATACCACCCCGCCTTGATGTTAGAGGAGAAGTATATCTTGGAAAAGATGAGTTTAAGAGAATTAATAAAGAAAGGGAAAAGGAAGGTCTCCCTCCATTTGCGAATCCGAGGAATGCAGCAGCTGGCTCATTAAGGCAGATTGATCCTGCAAATACAGCAAGAAGAAGACTTAATATTTTTGTATATGGAGCGGTAAATAGTATGGTACCTTTTATTTCAGGACAATTTGAATTATTAAAATATCTTTCTGAAATAGGGTTTAGAGTAAATCCAAATATAAAAAAGGTAGCAAGTTTTGATGGAATTATAGATTATCTTGAATTATGGAGAGACGAGCGTAAAAATCTGCCTTACGAGACAGATGGCGTTGTAATTAAGGTTGATAACTTCGAATACCAGCGCATACTCGGGCAAACCTCAAAAAGCCCACGCTGGGCAATTGCCTATAAATTTCCTCCCGAAGAAGAAGTTACAAAAATTCTTGATATAGAAGTGAACGTAGGAAGAACTGGAGTACTTACTCCGGTAGCTATCCTTCAGCCTGTAAGAGTAGCAGGTTCTACTATTTCCCGTGCTACGCTCCATAATGAAGACGAAATAAAAAGGAAGGGTGTTATGATAGGAGACTGGGTTGTAGTGCGCAAGGCAGGGGATGTTATACCGGAAATTGTAAAGGTTATAGAAGAAAGAAGGGACGGCACCCAGAAGGAATTTAAAATGCCTGATAGATGTCCTGCATGTGGCTCAAAGGTTGTAAGGCTTGAAGGAGAAGTAGCGGTGCGGTGCACTTCAATTGCATGCCCCGCGCAGCAGTATGAGAAAATTATTCACTTTGCCTCTAAAGGAGCAATGGATATTGAAGGACTGGGGCCGGCTGTTGTCAGTAAACTCCTTGAAAAAAAACTCATCAGTGACCCTGCAGATATTTATTATCTAAAGTATGAGGATATAATCAAACTTGAAAATTTTAAGGATAAATCAACCAGAAATCTTCTTAAAGCAATAGAGGAGAGTAAGAACAGGCCGCTTTCCCGCCTTCTTTTTGCGCTGGGGATTAAGTATGTTGGCTCGCATACCGCAGAGGTACTTTCAAAAGAGTTTCCCACACTTGACAGTCTTATGAATGCAAGTTATGAAGAGATTGAAAAAATAAGGGAAATTGGACCAAAAATAGCAGAAAGCATTGTTAACTTTTTCAGGCAGGAGCAGAACCTAAAAGTAATAGAAAAGCTCAGGAAAGCAGGTGTAAATTTTGGTTCTGAGTTAAAGGAGGTAACCGAAAAGGAAGGTTTTGTCGGAAAGACTTTTGTTATTACGGGGAAACTTAACAGTTTTTCAAGAGAAGAAGCAACAGATCTCATAGAAAGCTTTGGAGGCAGAGTAACTTCAAGTGTCAGTAGAAATACCGATATTGTTATTGTGGGAGAAAATCCTGGAAGTAAACTCGATGATGCCCGGAAGTTTGGGATAAAGACTATAACAGAAGAAGAATTCAAGAGAATGATAGAGGAATAAGAGGGATATATTAAATAAGAGGGATATATTAAATATCAGTAGAGCGATTTTTGTATTTTTATTTATTACTTATATTTATGCTTATTATACTTATTTTTATTTATATATTAGCTGGAATACTTAACAAGTGTTTAGAAAACATGGCCGGGAAGGTCCTGGTGGTTGAGGGTACAATATTAGTATAGAAAAAAATCGCTAAAGCGGGGCAGTTCAATAGAAAAAAAGTATGAGGAAAATAATTCAATAGAAAAAAACCACAAAAGCAGGGAAAGTTATATTCCTGATATAAAGTGGGATGCTAAAGATGCTGGAATTTCACTCATTTTTCTGGCTGCAGTGCTTACAGCCGTTTATTTTGGCTCAGCCAGAATTGTTGAAATTTTCGGGGATAGGGGTTTATTAAGTTCTTCAAATATGAGCAACATAAGCTTTAGTGTTCTTTATGCGATCCAGACGTTACTTATGCTGGGAGTAGTCTGGTTTTTTGCTATTTTCCGGAGAAAATCCAGCCCGGTGGATCTTGGTTTTACCTATTTTAGTATAGGGAAGACTATCTGGTATTCATTTGTTTCTCTCCTTTTTATTTTTGTTATGAGTTTTCTGTATGTATATTTAATGAATTCTCTCTTTGGTATAGAAGCACCTTCCAGCAAAATTGATACACTTGTAAGAAACCAGAGCATATCCAGTAGCATTCTGATAGTGGTGGTTACGATAATAGCCCCCTTTAGTGAAGAGATTTTTTTTAGGGGATTTCTTTATTCAGCATTTAAGAAAAGCTGGGGGGTAAATGCCGGTCTTTTTTTATCATCATTTTTATTTGCACTGGTTCATCTTGAACCATATAGTTTCATACCCATTATGATTATAGGATGGCTGCTTGCATATCTTTTTGAAAAGACAAAATCGCTTATGACCCCCATCTTCCTGCATGCTGTTTATAACCTGATACTGATATTAATTATGCTTAAGGAATTTGAATTTATAAAATTATATTAATAGGATAAAATTTTTGTTAAAATATTATACTTAAATTGAACTTAATACATAAATTATATTTAATGCTTAAAATGCATTTGAATCTTTGTATTTTATTATTTTTATTGTAGTTATTGTAGTTTTATTTGTGTGTTTGTGCGGCTGTTTGATAAAAGCCACGCAGCAAAATATTTTTAGCCGGTTATAGTGCTAAAGTGCAATATATTTGTCCAGCGACTGCGTTTTCAGAGTATTGCAACATTTATTTATATTTAATTTGTTAGCATCTGTCAGTGTCTGTCAATGTTGACATATATTTGCATCAATTTATATTTAAGAAAAAAAGATTATTTAAAATAGTTTAAAGAAGAAATTTAAAGAACAAGAAGGATTAATTTATGGAAAGAATTTCAAAAGATGATGTCAGACATGTAGCAAAACTTGCGGAATTAGAGCTTGAGGAAAAAGATCTAAAAAGGTTTGTCCTTCAGCTGGATAAGGTTCTTGATTATGTGGCCGAAATAAGCAGTGTTGATACTGAAGGAGTGGCTCCTACTTCGCATGTACTGGATGTAAAGAATGTTTTCAGAGATGATGAACCCGGGGAATCATTTACTACGGAATATGCCCTAAAGAATGCTCCTGATGAAGTTGATGGTGGATTTAAAGTTCCAAAAATAGATTGAAATAAAAAATAGATTAAAATATCAAGAATAAGGGGAGAAACAGGTCAGGTGAGAACCAGGTGAAAAATTATAATCTTTATAATTTTACTGCTAACGAATTAAATAAAAAACTTTTAAAAAAAGAAATAACATGTACTGAAATAACTACTGATGTAATTACCAGGATTGAAGAAATTGAAGACAGATTAAACTCTTTTATAAATATTGAGAAAGAGAAGGCCCTTTCTACCGCCCGGGAAGTAGACAGGCTTATAGCCAGAGGTGAAAAGATTTGTGACCTGACAGGGATACCCGTTGCTATAAAGGATAATATATGTACTGAAGGTATAAAGACTACCTGTGCTTCCCGTATGCTTGAAGATTATGTTCCAGGATATGATGCAACTGTTATAAAAAAACTTAAAGGTTGCAATTATGTTATGATAGGAAAAGCCAATATGGATGAGTTTGCGATGGGCTCATCAAATGAGAGTTCGTATTTTGGGCCGGTAAAAAATCCCTGGGACACAACAAGAGTGCCGGGTGGCTCAAGTGGTGGGCCGGCTGCAAGTGTTGCAGCAGGAGAAGCAATATGTGCTCTGGGAACCGATACAGGAGGTTCCATAAGGCAACCTGCAGCTCTCTGTGGTGTTGTAGGGTTTAAACCAACTTACGGTATGGTATCAAGATATGGTGCTGTAGCATTTGCATCTTCTCTTGACCAGATAGGCTCGATTACAAAAGATGTTGAAGACTGTGCATCAATGCTAAATGTGATATGCGGGTATGATAAGAATGATTCTACATCTATCAACATGGATGCTC
Source organism: Actinomycetota bacterium (assembly GCA_028697935.1). Classification (GTDB taxonomy): domain Bacteria; phylum Actinomycetota; class Humimicrobiia; order Humimicrobiales; family Humimicrobiaceae; genus JAQVEM01. Next base: position 6,650 of record JAQVEM010000018.1, on the reverse strand, counting down.
CTGACTATAAAAGTTTTCTTATACCGGATATAAAGGGATTAAAAATAGGAATACCTGAGGAACTTATGGTTGAGGGTATTGCTCCAGAAGTAAAGGAAAAAGTTTTGTATGTAATTAAACTTGCTGAAGATATGGGAGCAAAGGTTGAGGAAGTTTCAATTCCTGGCCTTAAACATGCACTCAGCGTTTATTGTATTATAAGTTCATCTGAAGCTAGCTCTAACCTGGCCCGGTTTGATGGAGTGAGGTATGGTTACAGGGATACAGAAGCGCAGACTCTCAGGGAAATGTACAGAAAAACCAGAACAAAGGGTTTTGGCGATGAAGTTAAAAGAAGAATAATTATCGGGACATACTGCCTGTCTGCAGGTTATTATGACGCATATTATGAAAAGGCACAAAAGGTAAGAACACTTATAGTAAATGATTTTAAGAAGGCTTTCAGTAAATTTGATGTTCTGCTTTCTCCCACATCTCCGACTACAGCATTTAGAATTGGTGAAAAAATAGAAGATCCGCTTACCATGTATTTATCAGACATATGTACATTGCCTGCTAATATTGCCGGGCTTCCAGCAGTTTCGATCCCTGCAGGACTTTCAGAAGAAGGATTGCCCATCGGTGTGCAGATAATTGGGAATATATTAAGAGAGGATAATGTTTTAAGAGTAGCTTATAGTCTGGAAAAGGCAATAGGGTTTGATAAGAAACCCGGGCTTTAGAGTTTTAGGTGTTTTTCTTCTTCTTTGTTTAGAAGGAGTAATCAATAGAAGTCTGACTTAAATGGTCAAAAGCTTCTTTATTAAAAACTTAGAAATCGAAATATGGTTTGGGACTTTGAAAATTCGGACTCTGACTCTTATTAATCTTGTTGAATAGCTGCTGGCAAAGAGAAGAGCATGAGCACAAGTTAAAAGAAATCACGAGTAAAATTAAGCAGGAGCATAAAAAGCGGATAAAGAAAGAAGTATTGGTAAGGGGAAAAATTATGGAAAGAGAAAATAAATACGAAGCGGTTATAGGCCTTGAAACACATGTTGAGTTGTCAACTGTTACAAAAATGTTTTGCGGGTGCAGACTTTCATTTGGAGAAGAAAAGAATAAATTTACCTGTCCGGTTTGTCTTGGCCACCCCGGTTCTTTACCTGTAACAAATTGGAAAGCAGTAGAATATGCTATAAAAATAGCCCTTGCATTAAACTGTAAAGTTAATAAATATACAATATTTCACAGGAAAAATTATTTTTATCCTGATATGGCAAAAAACTATCAAATTTCGCAGTATGACATACCTCTTAGCTCCTCTGGATATCTGGATGTTGACATGGGTAATTATACAAGAAGAGTTGGTATAACGAGAGTGCATATGGAGGAAGATACTGGAAAACTTGTCCATACTGGTGTTACGGGCAGGATAAGTGAATCCAAGGCTACAATTGTTGATTATAACAGGTCAGGGACACCTCTGATAGAAATTGTCACCGAGCCGGATATAAGGTCACCTGAGGAAGCGAGGGAATATTTAATAGCATTACGTAATTTAATTCTTTTTCTGGATGTGAGTGATTGCAGTATGGAGGAAGGAAGTATGCGGTGTGATGCCAATGTTTCAGTAAGAGAGAAAAATAGCAGTAAAATCGGAACAAAAACAGAAATCAAGAATTTAAATTCATTCAAATTTCTCCAGAAAGGGCTGGAATATGAGATAAAACGTCAAATTAAGGTTGTTGAATCCGGGGATAAAGTAATACAGCAAACAAGGCATTATGATAGCAAAACCGGGACTACAAAAGCAATGCGATCAAAGGAAGAAGCTCAGGACTACAGGTATTTTCCTGAACCTGACCTGGTCCCGATTTGCCTTGAAGATGAAACAATAGAGACTATAAGGAAAACAATTCCAGAGCTACCACTGGCAAAAGCCAGAAGATTTAAAGAAAGATATGGATTATCGGCAGAGGACTCCAGATTTCTTGCTAATAATATGGAGATTGCTGATTATTTTGAAGAGTGTTGTAGATATTATGATAACCCGAAGAACATTGCAAATTGGATAATGGGTGATTTTAGTGCTCTGCTGAATAAAGAAAAAATAGCTATAAAGGAGAGCAAGATAACACCCTGCAATATGTGCAAAATGCTTGAAATGGTAGATAAGGGCAAAATTAGCTCCAGGATGGCAAAATCAGTATTTGAGGAGATGTTTACAACTGGAAAAGGTCCTGAAAAAATTATTACAGAGAGAGGTCTTGAGCAGGTAAGTGATGAAAGTATACTGGAAAGCATTATTGATGAAGTTATAAAGGAGAACCCCGGGCCCGTAGAACAGTTCAGGGAAGGTAAAGAAAAAGCTATGAGTTTTTTGATAGGGCAGGTTATGGCTAAGACAAAAGGTAAAGCAAATCCTCAGCTGGCAAATAAAATTATAAGAAAAAAAATAGTTTAATTATGAAGGAAAAATTTATATAATTTTAAACCTGGAAAGTTTTTAAAATAAATTAATTGAGCATGTTTTCTGTGTTCTGGTAAATTTTTAGACAGGGAATTTTTGTCTTTTGTAATTTTTTAAGTGCTTAAATAAGCAATTAAAATATATGCAGTTTGTTTATCTGAGCATATAAAATCTTTTAACGATACATATAAAATTTATCTGGTTGAACACATGGAATTTATAAATAATTATATTAATAAACCTGGTGACTAATGGCATTAATAGTTAATATTTAACATTGGCAAATATAAATAATAGAAAGAAAGAAGATGATTAAAAAAATAGGTATTCTAACAGGTGGAGGAGATTCTCCGGCAATAAACGCAGCAACAAAAGCAATTTTTCTAAAGGCTTCTCAGTATGGATATAAAGTAATGGGGATAAAAGATGGCTGGGAAGGTATGATAGAAGGTAACTTGTTTGAAATTACCAGGGAAACGGTTTCCGGGATACACGCCGAAGGCGGTACAATACTGGGAACATCCAGAACAAATCCCTTTAAAGTGGAAAATGGTGTTGAAAAAATAAAAGAAAATATGGAGAAGTTTGAGCTTGATGCAATAATAACTATTGGTGGGGATGATACCAATGGAGCTATTACAAGATTAACACAGTATGGTATAAAGGGAGTGGGAATTCCACAGACAATTGATAATGACATTGCTCATTCAGATTATGCTATAGGCTACGAATCGGCTCTAGAAGTTGTAACTGATTGTATTGACAGGCTTCATACAACAGCATGCTCACATCACAGGATAATGATAGTGGAAGTAATGGGAAGATATGCAGGACATCTTGCATTAAATGGAGGTATTGCTGGAGGGGCAGATGTTATTTTAATTCCCGAGGTTCCTTTTGACTATGATGATATTATAAATGTTATTGAAGAGAGGAAAGCAGAGGGGAGAGAGTTCTGTATAATTGTAGTAGCTGAAGGAGCAAAACCTGCTGAAGTTGAAGGACAGGTCTCCAGTTCTGGTGAGATTGACAGTTTTGGTCATGTAAGGCTTGGCGGAGTAGGTAATGTAATTGCAAAGGAAATTGAAAAAAGGACCGGTTATGGCACAAGGGTAACAATACTTGGACATCTTCAAAGAGGTGGAAAATCTACAGGTTTTGATAGGATAGTTGGAATAAAACTGGGCGTAAAAGCAGTTGAGCTTATCCATGAGGGTAAGTTTGGTGAGATGGCAGTTATAGAAAATGGTATAGTAACTTCGGTTCCTCTGGAACAAGCAATAAAAGAAGAAAAGCCTGTAGATATGGAGCTTTACGAAATTTCAAAGATAATGCATTAGGAGATGCATTATCTAAAGATTTTTCATATATTAAAATAATGCATCCAACAGTTGCTTGTAAAAAATTGAGAACTTAAAGTAAAAACTCTTGCATTGCATCATAATTATATTGTTGACGGGCAGTGATAATTTTTTCATATGTGCTTATATTCTGTTTTAATAAAATAGACTTCAGGAAGATTGGATAGTTTTTCTAAATTTTAAGATGTTTTTATCTGCTTGTTCATTAGAATATAATTACTAAGCTTGGATAGTACAAGATAATAATCATAAAATATGCAAACACAAATCCTAAATTTAATATTTATTTAACTTTTTTGCAGGATTGCCTTTCAATTAATTTTGCCTTAAGTACCAGCTGGGTGTCAGGTATTTTGTTTTTCTTAATGCTTTCTATTAAAATTTTTGCTGCACTATAGCCCATTTCATATTTTTTTTGTGACATTGTCGTAAGCGGCGGAGTTAGAAAAGCTGAGGTATAAATGTTATCTATACTTATTACAGAAAGATCATCGGGTATTATAATGTTGTTTTCTCTACAGTATTTGTATATCCCAAAAGCCATAAAATCGCACATAGCAAAAATTGCAGTAAAATCATCGTATTTTGTAAATAAATTTTTTGCTGTTTTGTAGCCACTTGATATACTTTCATCACCTTCAAATATATATTCATCTCTGAATACAATATCATTATCATTAAGAGCAGCCTTATATCCCCTGAGTCTATCCTGGAATATTTTAATTTTCTGAGGTGAAGAAATTACCCCAATTCTTTCATGACCAAGTCCAACTAAATAATTTGTAGCATCATAAGCTGCCCTAAAATTATCTGTAATAACGTAAGATGAATTTACATCAGGTATATATCTATCAATCAGTACTGTCGGTATACCTTTCTTGATAATATTATTTAGCAATTCAGTATCTTTTTTACCACCAGCAATACCACTCAGAATTATTCCATCAATACCACGGCTTAGGAACATTTCTACTAAAGACGCCTGAACTTCATAATCATTGTCAGTATTTGCAAGAATAACATTATACTTGTCTTTTCTTGCATAATCATCAACTCCTCTTACAATCTCAGGAAAGAATGGATTTATTATATCAGGAAGAATCAATCCTATATAATTAGTTTTTTTGGTACGCATACTTCTGGCCACCTGACTCGGCCTATATCCAGATTCGTTTGCAATCTTCATTATTTTATTTCTGGTTTTTTCACTTACAAGTTCGGGATTGTTAAAAGCTCTGGACACTGTCATATGTGATACACCAGCTTTTTTAGCTATTTCATAGATGTTAACCATTATTCTATAACTCCAATAGTAATCATTATTGTTAAACCTAAAAACTTTATATAAAAATTATTTTATTTCTTAATTTTAATATTGACAACCCAATTTATATAGGTTACTATTGTTATCAATAACAGTTATTGATAACAATAGTAGTAAGCTTATATTATATTTAATAATAAATCAATATTTAGAATTTTAAACTATTTTAAATAAGTTTTTAAATACATTTATAAATTTTAATGGAGGGATTTGATGGAAAAAGTGGAAGGTAAAGAAATTAAAGTAGCAATTGTAGGAGTAGGATGCTGTGCATCACATCTTATTCAGGGGGTGTATAAATATTATGATGTTGAAGATAATTCTGAGTGGATACCTGGATTAATGCATCCTGTACTGGGAGGCTATAAGATAAGAGACATAAAATATGTTAGTGCCTTTGATATAGATAGAGCAAAAGTGGGCAGAGATCTTTCAGAGGCAATATTTGCAAAGCCAAATAATATGACAATATTTGCAGATGTTCCAAAACTAAATGTTGAAGTAAAAATGGCTCCAATAATGGATGGGGCGCCAGATCATTTAAGAAAATTTTATGACGTAGCTGATGATTTAAAACCATGTGATGTGGTAAAAGAACTTAAAGACTCCGGAGCTGAAATACTTGTTAACTATATACCCACAGGTTCAGATGAAGCAGCAAAATTTTATGCAGATTGTGCTATTGAAGCAGGTTGCGCATTTATAAACTGTATGCCTACCTTTATATCCAGTGATAAAGAATATATAGAGAAAGCAAAGAAAGCTAAAGTTCCACTTATAGGTGATGATATAAAATCCCAGATAGGAGCCACTATTCTCCACAGAGTACTAACACAGTTATGTGTGGACAGAGGTGTAAAGATAAATAAAACATCACAGCTTAATTTCGCCGGTAATACGGACTTCGTAAATCTTGTTAAGAGGGGAGAATCAAAAGAGTTCTCTAAAAAAGATTCTGTTGAGAGTCTTATTCCGTATAAAGCTGAAGTATCTGTAGGTTTTGGGTTCATAGGTCTGCAGAGAGACAATAAAGTATGCAGATTATATTTTGATGCTGAAAATTTTGGTGGTAACCCTGTAAGAATATGGCTTGAAGCATCGATTGAAGACTCTGCTAATGCAGCTGGAATAATAATAGATGCAATAAGATATGCAAAGATAGCTTTAAACAGAGAAATAGGAGGTCCACTTTATTCAGTATCTTCATATCTTATGAAACATCCTCCAAAAAAATTTCCTGACAAGGAAGCTCAAGACAATTGTGAGAAGTTTATTGCAGGAGAAATAAATTGGTAGATATAGTTATACTCGGGCATATATTAAAAGAAAAAATAATCTTTCCCGACAGGGAAATATATCCTGTGCTTGGAAGCCCTGTAGCATATTCATCAGTATGCCTAGCTTCTCTTGGTGTGGATGTAGGGATAGTCACAAAGATTGGGAAGAATTTTCCAGAAGAACTTCTTAAAGTATTTAATGAAACTAAAGTAAACATTGAAGGAATAAAAATCTG
>JAQVEM010000017.1 GCA_028697935.1 Actinomycetota bacterium | reverse complement strand
GGGAATATACCACCTTCTCTCATACCTTTGCCTGGTTTCTGGGATAAAAATTCCCAGTTTATTGCACTGCTTCCTTTAACTATTAAATATATTACTATGCCAAAAACAAAAAATATAACTATAAGAGTTAAAAGTAGCAAAACAATGTAGGAAATTTTTCCAGTAATTATTTTTCTTTTTTTACTTATTTCTTTTCCTTCTGTTACCATATCTTAACTTTTTCTGATCTTACTTATAAATCTATCGGATATAAAATTAATAAGAAAAGTAATAGCAAATAAAATTAAACCTATTGCAAAAAGGGAAGAATAATGTAGCCCGCCCTGGATAGTTTCACCCATTTCTGACGCTATTGTTGCAGTAATAGTTCTAACCGGCTGCAATAATGTAAAACCAATTCTCGGCGAATTACCGGTCACCATAAGGACTGTCATCGTTTCACCCACAATTCTACCCAGACCAAGCATTACTGCAGCCATCATACCAGATGAGGCTGCAGGTACAACAGTCCGTATCGTTGTTTCCCATTTTGTTGCACCCAGGGCTATTGAAGCATGCCTGTATCTATCAGAAACAGCATTTATTGCATCCTCCGATATTGATATAATTGTGGGTAAGCTCATAAAAGCCAGCATAACAGAACCTGTAAGGGCTGTCAGTCCTGTGTTGAGATTAAAAAGGTTTTTAATCAAAGGAGCAAGGAGTTTTATTCCAATAAATCCGATAACAACCGAAGGTATTGTTGCTAATATTTCAATTATCGGCTTGAGTATTTCCTTTAAAAACTTAGGGGCAAGCTCTCCAATATAAATCGCACTTCCTATGCCAAGCGGAACAGCTATTATTATTGCTCCAAGAGTAACCAGCATAGATCCGGTAAACAGGGGTAGAAAGCCAAATATTCCATGTGTTGGGGACCATTTCTTGCCTGTTAAAAACTCCATTACAGGATAGGAAGAAAAAAACTTTGCAGAGTTTACAATCAGGAAAGTAATCATTAAAGCAAGAACTATAATTGAGATTATTCCATTTAAAAAAATAAATCTGTAAATTAAAAAACTTTTTATTTTTTTAAATTTATTTTTGGAATGCGCCATAAACCTATTTTAAAAGATTTATATTCTTTTTACTATTTTAAATTTTAAAAAATTATACACATAATAATTAAATTGCTTGTAATTATACTGCTATAATGCGAGAGGATTTTATTAAAATCCTCTCGCAGACGCACCACCTGCCAGAACTTCCTTATAATTTTTCAAAAAGAACCCGGAATAACCGTGATCTTTAAAAATATTTTTGTTTTTAATTAAGAGGAACAAACCCTTCCTCTAATCCTATTTCCTGACCTCTTTCGCTTAATACAAAGTCAATGAAAGCTTCACCTATTCCGGTTAATTCACCAGCACTATAGATATATAAACCCCTTGATATAGGATAAGAACCATCCTTAACCGTATCTATTGAAGGCTCAATACCCTCAACCTTTATAACATTTAGTGACTCTTCCAGATAGCCAAGCCCTATATATCCAATTGCATTATCATTTTCTTTTACCTGGTTTACAACTTCTGCATTCGACTGTAATCTTAATGCATTTTCAGAATAATCATTGTCCTCAACAGTTTTTCCAAGCTGAACAACTTCCTCCAGGAAATATTCTCCAGTACCTGAACTTGAGTCTCTTGCAATTATAACTATTTCAGAATCATCTCCACCAACATCTTTCCAGTTTGTAATTTCACCTGTATATATTTTAGATAGCTCTTCTATCGTGATATCATCTATTGAAACATTGTCGCTTGTTATGATTGCAATTCCATCATAGAGAACTTTGTATTCCTGAATATCAAGGCCAACACTTTTTGCTGACTCCAACTCCTCATCTTTTATCTGCCTTGATGCATTAGCAAGGTCACTGATACCATTAATTAAATCAGCAATACCTGCACCACTTCCTCCTCCATTTACAATAATAGTTCCTCCATATTCTTTCATAAACTCGGTTGTCCATGCTTCTGAAACCTGGAGTAATGTTGTGGATCCCGATATAACAAGCTCCTGACCCTCATAAGGCAGACTGGCTTCCTCTGTTTCACTTACTTCTTCAGCAGGAGCTTCTTCAGCTGGTGTAGTTTCTTCTACATTCTCTTCAGCAGGTACTTCTTCAGTGACTTCTTCAGTATTTTTACAGCCACCAAATATCATAGTGCCTGCAAATAAGAACAGGATGCTCATGGTAATTGGCAGCAAAAGCCTGGTTTTTTTCATTAATTTTTCACACTCCTTACTTCATTTTTTACGCTTACAAACAATTATTTTTAAAACTCTAAGAAGGTTAGCATATAAAAAGGGGGGTTTGGTTAAATAAAAATTAAATAAATGTTACAAAAAGGTTAAATTTTCTCTGTAATTTTATAGCCATATCCATGTACTGTTTTTATAAATTTTTCTCCGAACTTTTTGTAGAACATCTTTTTTCTTATTCTTCTTATGTGAACATCCAGCGTCCTCGTATCTCCATAATAATCATCACCCCAGACTGATTTAATCAGCTCCATACGAGGGACGAGATTATTTAAATTCTTTAGCAGAGTTACCATTATCTTAAATTCTTTTGGATTTAAGTTAATCTTTACAGAATCAAGTATTATTTCATGTTTCTCTTCATCAACAAAAAGACTGGACTCATCAAATCTGAATTCTTTTTTAAATGTTTTTTCTGATTCCTCTGTTATGTTATTATTAAGTTTTCTAAATACATTCTTAATTCTTGCCAGAAGTTCCCTTACACCAAAAGGCTTTACCATATAATCATCAGCTCCTAATTCCAGCCCGAGAACTTTATCCAGCTCTTCACCTCTGGCACTAAGAATAATTATCGGAACGCTACTTTCTTTCTTTATCTGTCTGCAAATATCAAATCCATCCATATCGGGAAGCATTAAATCAAGAATAACAAGATCGGGTTTTAATTTCTTAAAGGAATCCAAAAAACTGTTCCCATCTTTAAAGCTTTTAACTTTATAGCCACCCTTTATTAAATTATATTCCAGAATTTCACGTATATTTTCTTCATCATCAACAACATATACTAATCTTTCCATAAGTTCAGTTTTAATTTCTTTTTGATATCTTTAATAATTATTTACATTCAAATTCTAAATTTTTACTGCTTCTTTTTACTTTTATTGTCTCTCAGCGCTTCAATTCTTCCTCAGTGTTTTTCGGCAATACTACCCTGAATACCGTACTCTTACCTGGAACACTCCGGACATCTATCTTTCCCCTGTGGAGCTCAACTGTATGTTTTACTATAGAAAGCCCGAGACCTGACCCTATCTGTTTTGAAGAATTAGAACTTTTGCCGCGGTAAAATCTCTGAAATATATATGGCACATCTTCTTTTTCTATTCCAGCTCCATTATCTTCAAAGAGAAGCACGATATCATTATCATTTTCCGTTATATCTATATTAATTTCTATACCCTTTCCACCATAAAATATAGAATTCTCAATTATATTCCTGACCATCTGTGAAAAAAGCTCCTCATCAGTATGATAGTTTATTATATCTTTCTTGCTTTTCAGATTGATTTCAATATCATTTTTCTCTGCCAGAAAGTGGACAGACTTTATTGTCTCTTTGATTATATTAATCAGATTATATTCTTTTTCAAACAGGACATTCCGCCTGTATTCTATGTTTGAAAGATTTAAAACATCTTTTATTAAATAATTAAGCCTATCCGTTTCTATTAAACTCTTCTTTAAATAATCTATAATCCTGCTGCGGTCCATTAAATCATCCTCTAAAATGGTGTCAATATAGCCCCTTATAGAGGTAACAGGGGTTCTCATCTCATGAGATATATTAGCTACAAATTGACTCCTCAACTTTGAGAACTCCATTTCCCCCGTAATATTTTTAAATAAAACCAGAAGACTGGCTTTTCTCCCCCCATCTCTACCATCATCATGTTGACTCTCCAAATTAAATGGGATAACCTCTACGCGGAGATGTTTATCTTCATCCCCGTAAAAAATAATATCTTCTTTTTGCGGTACCAGCTTATCAATAGACCCGCTGATTAAATTTTCAAGCCTGACATTATTAAAAATAAGAACGGTTTTTTTATTTAAAACGTCCTCTTTCTTTAAATAAAACAGGTTTAAAAGATTCTCATTAATTTTTATAATCTCTTTATTATGATTAAGAACTAATATCCCCTGCATTATATTATCAAGAGTTAAATCTGTCAGCTGTGACTCCTCTTTGATTCTAGTCCTAAATCCATTTATTAACTCTTCTGCACTGTCCACAATAGAATTTTTACCAGCTTCTTCTTTGTCAGTATAAAAGTAGTTGATAGTGTTCTTGCCTGAACTCCGGTCTATATCCTTATTACCGGTCTGTATAATCTCATTAATTTTATGTAACGTGTGACTTATTTTGCGAATTTTTATAAGTAATGTTATTAGAATTGAAACCAGCAGAATAATTATTACAAAAGAAAAATATAATAATATTTGATTCGGAGACATTTAATTAAATTTTCAGTAAATAAAAATGGTGGCGAGACGCAGAATTGAACTGCGGACACATGGATTTTCAGTCCACTGCTCTACCAACTGAGCTATCTCGCCAGCCGACATATAAATCTAACCAGTAAACAAACCTGACCAGATCTGGCGGAGCTGACGGGATTCGAACCCGCGATCTCATGCGTGACAGGCATGTGTCCTAAACCACTAGACGACAGCTCCGCTTTATTTTATTAACAAACAAATGGTGGGCGTTGCAGGGATTGAACCTGCGACCCCCTGCTTGTAAGGCAGGTGCTCTCCCAGCTGAGCTAAACGCCCCTGTTAATGGTAGCCTGTAGGAGATTCGAACTCCTGTTGGTAGGTTGAAAACCTACTGTCCTAACCCCTAGACGAACAGGCCACTAAATGGTGAGCCGTGAAGGAATCGAACCTTCGACACCCGGATTAAAAGTCCGGTGCTCTACCGTCTGAGCTAACGGCCCCTGCTGCACCAATTCAAACTTTAGCAGCTAAATGGTACAGTTGTTAGCTGCCTGATTGAATTAGCAAACGTAAAGTCTACTATAGTAAAAAACCGTTGTCAACAGAGGGAATTGTCATATTTTGTTAACTTTTAAAAATCGCCTGTTCCACCTTTATCCTTAACAATATTAGAAACTCTATCAACTATATTTTTACTTTTATCCAGTAAATTTTCACAGATAATTCTGGCTTTTGCCAGCGTAAATTTTCCTCTATCTGCTAAATCCTTTACATTTTCTTCTATTATCTTTCTGGTTCTATAACCTGAACGGGGTGCGAACAATAACCCCAGTAAAAAACCAGAAAAAACTGAAGCCAGAACAATTGCTGATAACCCTAATGCGTCTCTGGTAACGGATCTATTGTCCTGGTTATCATTATTAGAATTTTTACTTATATCATCACACATTATCAATATCCCTTCTACTTTATGTCATATAATCTGAAATAATCACGACAAATTAATTATAAACTATTTGAGTCTTATATTAAATATAGCAATACTATTACACAATCTACTCTGTATTTTAATTTAAAAGATATTCTATAACTTCAGTCCAGCCCCTGTTCATAAAACCTTCTGTAATATAAACATTATCATACTTATTTAACTCGCCAGATAAATCTTCATGCTCCAGTGCATTCCTCATAAGAAATAGATATTTAACTTCAAATGCCATTTTCAAATCCTCCATAGAATCTCCAAGAGCTATACAATTATTGACATCAAAATTTCTAATCTTTTTATCAAGCTTTATTCCATTTGACTTATTGACTCCTGAAGGCATTAAATTGTAAATATGTAACCTTTCTATATCCAGATCCAGCTTTTCCAGTGATGAAAGCCCGTTATCCACGAGAGTCAGTCCTTTATAGCCTTCAGCTTTAAGTATTTCATTAGCCTTCGGAAGATCTATTTCTCCAAATAATAAAGCGTTATAGCTTCTGTATCTACTCCACTCCATCTTCCCTTCTATTTTTCTGGGAAAATTTTCTTTAAGTATCTCGATAATTTTTTTTAAATCTTTACCACCATATGTCAGATCATACTTTGCACTATTATGGTCAAAGGTGACATAAACTTCTTCTCCAAGATTATAAACAAGTTCAGCACCAAGTTCGGAAATATAATTTTTCAATCCTATAATCTGGGCGCTGTACTTAAGTTGAAATTTATTTCTTCCTGACACCAGGACAACATCCAGATTTTTATCTGCTATAGCAGGCAACAGCTCCAGTGCATCAAAATAATAGTCATCCCTGTGATCTTTTATAACACAACCTTTATGGTTAAATAATGTTCCATCGAGGTCTGTATATATAACTTTTAATTCCTTTAAATTCTGCTTTATTTCTTCACAGTTATTTTTAAAAAAATTATATTCTACGATTTTTTCTTCCATGTTTTCTTTCCTACTTACTTTTTAATTTTCTTCCCAATTTACAAAAATTTTACTTATACTACGCCGGCTGGCTGAGTTCTGTCTGTACCTTTAAAAAATTCATTATATCACTTTTTGTAATTATCCCTTCTAGCCTATCACCGGACATGACTACCAGATGACTAAGGTTATTTTTTGTCATTCTTTTTATTGCTTCAGACATTTCCATCGATCCGTCAACTTTTTCCTCTTCTGTAACTTTTTTTACAATGCTTCCAACATAAGTATTTGGCCATTCTTCCCTCGGAACTGCCTTCACATCGTGTATAGAAATAACACCTATTAGCTTATTAGTTTTACGATTTTCTATAACCGGAAATCTTCCAAACCTGTATTTCATAAAGTAATCATCCACCAGTTCCTGCAGTGTTGTGTCTCTGGTCACATCCACAACATTCTTATTCATAATGTCTTTCACCTTTATCCCCTTTATATTAGACTCGAAAACAAGCTGGAGATATCCTGCCTGAGCTGTTGACTGCAAAAACCATCCTATGAAAGCCAGCCACATTCCATCTATAAAGAAACCTGTAAATATTAAAACAATACCGTAGGTTATGATCATAAATCCCAGGACCCTTCCTGTTGTTGACGCTATAAAAGTTGCACGTTTTAAATCACCGGTTACCTTCCACACAATAGAACGGAGAATTCTTCCTCCATCAAGAGGATATCCGGGAAGTATATTAAACATCCCTAACATCAGATTTATAATAGCAAGATATTTGGCCGGTTCACTTAACAGTGTAAAATCACGGGAAAAGAACCATATAATACCAAAAATTCCAGCAAGTATGAAACTCGAAGCAGGTCCAGCTATTGCTATTATAAATTCACTAAAGGGGGTGTCGGGTTCTTTTTCTATTTCTGCTACGCCTCCAAACATAAAAAGTGTTATTCTTTCAACAGGTATTCCCCTGCGCTTTGCAACCACAGAATGGCACAACTCATGTACTAAAACTGAACCAAAAAAAAGAACTACTGTAACAATTGTTATCACAGCAATAATGCCTCCGCTTATATCTGGTAAAACTAAGGGGAAATATGACATACCAATAATATATGCGAGCAATGCAAATATAATAAACCAGCTATAATCCAGTCTAACTTCTATTCCAAAAACCTCAAAAATTTTTATTGATGACTTAAACATTTGAACTTCTCCTCTGACTTTTATTAAATAATAATATTTACTGGCTCAGGATTAATTTATAATTTATATTTATTTAATTATACTTATCTGGTTTGCTTTAAATAGCTCTTTTTACAATATTTATTAAAAATTTTCGCTGCTTCGATTTTATTTACATTATAACCTATCCAGGTCAAAAATATCTATTAAATTAATAATATTAAATCTAATCAAGCTCTCACAACCAATATAGAAGCATCGTTGTCCTTTTAACCATATGAGAGGTAGAGGTACTCTCTGTATCCAGATTATTAAAATGAGTGTTTTAGTCTGGATAAAGCAAATAAACCCTGAAATATGATAAAATAGTTTCATAAATTATATAGAAAAATAAGGAAATGGAATTAGCACAAGAATTTTTATTAGAAATAAAATTTAATTTTTCTTCTTTTATGCTCGACATACTAATTCCCTGTGTTCTTGCATTAATATTTGGAGGTATAATAGGTTTTCAGAGAGAAAAAGCAGATAGACCGGCAGGACTAAGAACACATGCTCTTGTTTGTCTCGGTTCAACAGCTTTTACATTGATTTCTTATATGGGATTTACATCTGTGGGCCGAGAAGTTACAGACCCGACAAGAATAGCTGCCGGTATTGTTACAGGGATTGGATTTATAGGGGCAGGAGCTATTTTCAAGAAGGGCCCCCTCATAAAGGGAGTAACCACGGCTGCCAGCATCTGGATTGTTTCTTCAATAGGAATGGCTCTTGGAATCAAGATGTATTATCTTGCCCTTGTAGTAACCATATTGTGCTTTCTTACTCTAAGCATTTTAAAGTATGTAGAAGATAGAATCCTAAGGTTACCAAATTATACAATAAGAATAATCGCTTCTGAGAGCTTTGAAGATTTAGAAAAAATTACCGGTTTATTTGAAAAGTTATCTGCAAATATAAAAGGTAAAAAATACAGGTTTGATAGTGAAAAAAATAGGAAAATTTTTAGTATTAGCCTGTATAGCAAAGACCCGGAGTTCTCTACAAAAATAATAAACAAATTAAGTAAGTTTAAAGAAATTGAAGAAATTCAAATAAACTAATTTATGAAATTCATTGCTGACATAATGGTTGGAAAACTTGCAAAATACCTGAGAATGGCTGGTTATGATGTTATATATATAAATGACGCCAGTGACGATGAAATAATAAAAATAGCCAGAAAAACTAACAGGATTGTCCTGACCCGTGATTCTTTAATGCTTGAAAGAAAAGAATTTAAGAATGGAACTATTAAATGTCTTCATATTGAAGATGTAAAATTAAAAAATCAACTTGAACAGGTTAAATCAGAACTTGGCTTATCATTAGAGCCCAACCTTATGAGATGTATTGAATGCAACAGGAAACTTGTAAAGGTAAAAAAAGATGATATTAAAAACAGGGTACCACCTTATGTATATAAAACGCAGGAAAATTTTCTTTACTGCAAAAAATGCGATAAATACTACTGGAGAGGGACCCACTATGATAACATTAAAAACACTTTTCTTAGTATAAAAGACCGGAGTTCGCCAGTCTGACCATACAGATGGCGAACTCCATTTAAGACATATGCTGTTTTATTCTTTATATTCTAATATCAAATATATGAATAAATTACAAAGCTAAGAATTTTTATTTTTTAACTTTTTATTTCTTAACCCTGAAATCCAGCATTCTTCCTTCCGGACCGGTTACATCAATTATTATTGTATCTCCCTCTTTTATCTCACCATTCAATAGTTTCATTGCCAGTACATTCTGAACTTTATTCTGGATAACCCTCTTTAAAGGCCTTGCACCGTAAACCGGGTCAAACCCTTCTTTTGCCAGGAGTTCTTTAGCACTTTCGGTTATTTCTAGATTAAGTTTCTTATCTTTTAGAATTTTTCTCAGGTTTTCAATCTGAATATCAACAATTTTCTTTATCTCGTCGATACCCAGCCTGTTGAAAATGACTATGTCATCAACCCTATTTAGAAACTCCGGTTTGAAGCTTGCTTTCATTGCTTCAGTAACTCTTCTTCTCATCTCTTCCTCATCCTTATCAGTGAGTTCAGTTATCCACTGGCTACCAATATTGGATGTCATGATAATGACAGTATTTTTAAAATCTACAGTCCTTCCATGCCCATCTGTAAGTCTGCCATCATCCAGTATCTGAAGCAGTATGTTAAAAACATCACTGTGTGCTTTCTCAATTTCATCCAGAAGTATCACGCTATAAGGTTTTCTTCTTACTGCTTCTGTAAGATATCCGCCTTCTTCATACCCAACATAACCTGGCGGTGCACCAATTAGTCTCGATACCGTATGTTTTTCCATATACTCGGACATATCTATTCTTATCATTGCTCTTTCATCATCAAACAGAAACTCTGCCAGGGCTTTTGAAAGTTCAGTTTTACCCACACCGGTTGGCCCCAGGAAAATAAATGAACCAATAGGACGATTCGGGTCCTGCAGTCCGGCTCTTGCTCTCCTGATAGCATTAGAAACAACAGATATCGCCTCATCCTGGCCTACAACTCTTTTTTTCAATCTTTCTTCCATTTTAACCAGTTTCTCAACTTCTGTTTCTATTAGCCTTGCGACCGGAATTCCGGTCCAGTTTGAAACTACCTCTGCAATGTCTTCCTCGTCTACTTCTTCCTTTAACATCTTGCAATCCTTCTGCAACTCTTCGAGCTTCTTATTTTCCTCATCTAATTTTTTCTGAAGTTCCAGAAGCTTACCATATCTTAATTCAGCTGCCTTCTGGAGATCAGCATCTCTTTCTGCATGTTCGGCTTCAATTTTTGTTCTCTCTATTTCCTCTTTCAAACTTCTTATATTCTTAATTATTTCTCTTTCCTGCTGCCAGTGTGCCTTCATTGAATTGCTTTTTTCTTTTAGTTCAGCAAGCTCTTTATTTATTTTTTCCATTCTTGCAAGAGATGCTTTATCTCTTTCTTTTTTTAACGCCTGAATTTCGATTTCGAGCTGTTTTATCTTCCTTTCTATTTCATCAATTTCTGCCGGCATACTATCTATCTCAATTCTCAGCTTTGAAGCAGCTTCATCAATAAGGTCAATAGCTTTATCCGGCAGGAATCTGTCGGATATATATCTATCTGAAAGAACTGCTGCAGCAACAAGAGCAGAGTCTTTTATTCTTACGCCGTGATGCACTTCATATTTTTCTCTTAAGCCCCGGAGTATGGATATAGTATCCTCAACAGATGGTTCATTTACAATAACAGGCTGAAATCTCCTCTCAAGAGCTGCGTCTTTTTCAATGTATTTTCTGTATTCGTCAATTGTTGTTGCACCTATTGCATGGAGCTCACCTCTTGCAAGCATTGGCTTTAACATGTTTGATGCATCAACAGCTCCTTCAGCTGCTCCTGCTCCGACTACTGTGTGGAGTTCATCAAGAAATAATATTATATTTCCTTCCGCCTCTGATACCTCTTTAAGAACAGCTTTTAACCTGTCTTCAAATTCACCCCTGTATTTTGAACCTGCTATAAGAGATCCGATATCCAGCGCTACTATTCTTTTATTTTTAAGACTTTCGGGAACATCTCCCGATGCTATTCTGATAGCAAGACCTTCAACAATAGCAGTTTTCCCTACTCCCGGGTCTCCAATAAGTACTGGATTATTTTTTGTTCTCCTTGAAAGTATCTGCATAACTCTTCTAATTTCATTATCCCTTCCAATTACCGGGTCGAGTTTGCCCCTTCTTGCAAGTTCTGTAATATCCTTTCCGTATCTTTCAAGAGCCTGATATTTATCTTCCGGGTTCTGGTCT
Organism: Actinomycetota bacterium; assembly: GCA_028697935.1. Classification (GTDB taxonomy): domain Bacteria; phylum Actinomycetota; class Humimicrobiia; order Humimicrobiales; family Humimicrobiaceae; genus JAQVEM01. Next base: position 2,955 of record JAQVEM010000017.1, on the reverse strand, counting down.
GTTATTCTCTGGCTTCCTCTAATCTCTACAAGAATCTTGTATATTCTGTCCTTTGTTACCCCATACTGCCTTAATAACCTGCCAGCTTCACCATCACTCTGTACAAGAGATATTAAGATGTGTTCGGTTGATATATACTCATCTTTTAACTGGGTAGCTTCGTCAAATGCATTATTCAGAATGTTATTAAGTTCTGGACTTATATATAATTGTGCAGCGCCTCCCGAAACCTTCGGCTTCCCTGCCAGAGCTTCTTTTACTTTATTTAACAGGTTATCAACATCAACTTCAAGTTTCCTGAGTATGGGTAAAATTATTCCTTCTCTCTGCTCCAGCATAGCATACATAAGATGAATATCATCAATAGATGGATTACCATTTTCAGAAGCTATTCTTTGCGCTTCAGCTAATAATTCCTGTGCTTTTATTGTAAATTTATCAATCTGCATTTATTTATAACCTCCTTAACAGATATTATTTTTTAATTTAATATATTAAGCAGCCAGTCCCTCTTACAGGCTATTTTTTCGTGTGCTTATAGCCTGCATTACAGGCCTGACTGTAATTAACAAATAACTAATAACTTTTTTACAATCTCATAACTATGAAAACAATTTAAAAAGAAACTAACTAAAATTAGAATATTAAAAACAAGTGCTATAGTACCCTCATAATGTCAATTCAGGCTTATAAATTACAATATTATTTCTATTATAAAATTTTATATTAATATTTTATACTATAATATTAACCCTTGGGTTTTCATCATAACTTTTCGCAAATTCATCAAAAAGCCTCTGCTGCTCATCTGTTAATCTTTCAGGTAGAACTATCTTTATTTTTGCATAAAGATCTCCGTATCCAGCACCTCTTAACTTAGGCATTCCTTTTCCTCTCAACCTCAGGGTTTTTCCACTCTGGGTTTTTGGTGGAATTTTTACCATAACCCTTCCATCAAAAGTTGGAATATCTATTTTTGCACCATAATAGGCTTCTTTTATAGTTACCGGAATCTCACAGTATAGGTCATCATTTTTCCTGGTAAAAAAATGATGGGGGCTTATTTTTATCACGAGATACAGGTCACCAGCCTGACCACCAAGTACTCCAGGTGCTCCTTCTCCGGCTACTCTGATTTTGCTACCATCTTTTACCCCCCGTGGTATTTTTACATTAATTGTTCTGGTCTTTCCTTCTTTTTGAAGTTTAAGCACTCTCTGGGTACCTGTATAAGCTTCCCTCAGAGTTATATTAATACTGGACTGTGTATCCTGGCCTTTTTGTGAAGTTGCTGTCCTGCTTCTTCTCCCACCAAACCCGGATTCAAAATTAGAACCAAAATCAAAACCTAAATTGGAAAATCTCTCCTCTGCTCCTTTTCCAAAAAACATTTCGAAAAAATCAGAAAAGCCACTTCCGATGTCTCCGAAGTCAAACCCTTTACCACCAAAATCATAAGTATATGTTCTCTGGCCACCAGGCCTGCCCGTACCGGCACCAGCATACTGCTTCCAGTTTGCACCAAGCTGGTCATATCTTGCTCTTTTCTGGGGGTCTTTTAAGACTTCATAAGCTTCCCCGATTTCTTTAAATTTTTCCTCTGCCTCCGGGTTATCAGGATTTGTATCAGGATGATATTTCCTTGCGAGTTTTCTGTAAGCTTTTTTTATATCATCCTGGGATGCATTTTTATTAACCCCGAGTATTTTATAATAATCTTTATATTCAACCATCTTTTGTCACCTTTTATATCTTTTAAAAATGTCTGCCCACAACTATACTTTATCAGTCATGGGCAGACATTTCAATAAATCTGCTTTTCTTCAAACCTGTCATTAAACTGTTACTTTGAAGTTATTGCTATTTTCTTCGGTTTTTTAGCTTCTGCTTTAGGTACAGTAATCTCCAGCACACCATCTTTGTAAGTAGCTTTGATCTGGTCTGCTTTTACTGGAACTCCAAGATTGAATGCTCTGTAGAAAGACCCATAATTTCTCTCTACCCTTATATAACCTTTCTCTTTTTCTTCTTTTTCTTCTTTTCTCTCACCCTGAATTATAAGCTGGTCATCATCTACAGATACTTCAATATCCTCCAGTTTCATCCCCGGTAAATCTGCTTTTATCTGGATCTCCTTATCTGTTTCTTTAATATCAACATCTGGAGCCCATATTGCAGATTTTCTGCCTTTTTCTCTTTCAACAGCACTACCTTCAAACCATCTTCCTATTTCATCACGAAGCTGAAGCATTTCGCTAAACGGATCCCATCTTACTATCGGCATATAAATACACCTCCTTTTATTTCCTAATGGTTTTTAATATTTAAATTCCTTTAGTTGCTTTAACCGTTACTTATTATCATCATCTTTTGCCTCAAATTCAGCATCTATTACATCTTCTTCATTGCCACTCTGCTTGCTTCCTGACTGTTGCTGGCTTTCAGCTCCTCCGCCTCCGTATTCTCCACTACCAGCACCGGCCCCGGCGCCAGTCTGAGCATAAAGCCTCTGGGACAATTCATTCTGCATATTCTGCAACTTTTCTGTTTCTCTTTTAATTCCATCAACATCTTCTGACTCCAGGCTTTTCCTTAAAACACTGATCTGCTCTTCTATATTCTTCCTCATATCCTCAGGAACCTTACTACCGAGTTCTTTTAACAGTTTTTCTGTGGAATAAGCAAGATTGTCGCCATTATTTCTTGCATCAGCAAGAGCTCTTTTTCTCCTATCTTCTTCCGCATGTTCTTCTGCTTCCCTGACCATTCTCTTAATCTCGTCTTCTGTTAGATGTGATGTTGCAGTAATTGTAATTTTCTGCTCTTTACCTGTAGCCAGATCTTTTGCAGAAACATTTACTATCCCATTAGCATCAATATCAAATGTCACCTCTATCTGTGGAATACCTCTGGGAGCCGGTGGTATTCCATCCAGCCTGAACCGGCCAATAGTCT
>JAQVEM010000171.1 GCA_028697935.1 Actinomycetota bacterium | reverse complement strand
TCAACTATCCTGAGGATTAATGAATCTATCCAGCTCTTATATTCAGGAAAGGCTTCAGCAAGCTCCCTTAAAACACCCTTTTCAAACTGTTCATAATAAACAATTATGCTTCCTTCGCTTCCAATATGTTCTCTCAGGCTCTCCAGTAATTTTTTCCTCGGGTCGCCAGAATCTGCTGCTAAAAAATCATAATGTTCCGGTTGTCCATCAATAGACCTGAGAAGGTGTATTGAATACTGGAATGGTATTCTCTGATAGGGTTTTACCCCATCATATAGCGGGATAGCTGTGGAAAAAGTTTCAAAATCAAAAAAATACAGCGGATATTTTAGATTTTCAATAAATTTAGATATTTCTTTCTTATTTACCACTGGTTCTTTTGTTTTTACACACCTGTACTGTATTTGTTGTTTATAGTTTAAATCATAACGCTCAGGGATATCTTCTATTGAGAGAATCCCTTCCCTGTAAAGCTCTATTGCTCTCTCCTTACTTCCATAAAGATTAAAAACATTGTTTTCCGGTAAAAAACCCCAGCACTTATCTTTAAGAGGACATCCATAGGGTTCGCTACATTGTCTCCCGATTGAAATCTCGGGTGGGCTTTCCCTGCCGGCAGCTTCCAGCATCTCTCTCACCGTCTCTTCCATTCCTACCTGTGCCTCTTCTGCTCCTGCTGTAACATCTACTCTTCTAAACAATTTTTCGGGTTCAATACTTCCCTTTCTTATATAATTATTATCAATGCAGGCGATGTAACATTTTCTTATTTTAATTCCGGCACTTTCAAAACAGAACTTCTGGAATGCGACATCATGGATATTTTCCTCCTTAACCTGGGTCGAGCTTTTTACTTCAATAATATCCCAGCTATCCTCACCAGCAGGAACAAGGATATCTGCCCTGCAATAAATATTACCGCTCCTGCACCCCGCCTCAAAAACTGGCTTTCTCTCTTTTAAAACCTCCAGCGTGCTCCTCCGCTGTTCCGGATGCTCATTAAATTTCCCTACAATTCCGGCGTCTATTCCTTCTGGATACAGTTTTTTTGCATATTCACCCACCTGTATCCCCTGGTTAAAAATAAACTGTTCCACAAAAGATGGCTGTGGAATTTCTTCCTTTGCATTAATTTGATACCAGAGATATTTGAGGCATTGCAGTCCGGAAAGATATTTTGATTTTGATATAATTATTTCATTATCCATTTATTATTATTACATTCATTATTCTGCAAATTCACAATATTACAAATCTTCTTACTTGAAATCATTGTAAATTTTTCCAAAGTTTATCCCCTCAATACTTTTTGATTTATATTTATTTCTTAATTTACCTTTCGCATAAATCAAATCTTCATTTTTTATCCCATTTTTCAGAGCAAGATAGGCTTCAATAAATGCAGCAAGGTCATCGGCGCCTTTTACCAGCGCTCCATTTCGCTGGCCGGTATCAGTAAATTCATTTTCCGTAAACATTCTTATATCGCTCTGCCAGTTCTTTGGAATCAGCTTATATATCTTTTTCTCCATTTCCTCAACTTCATAATCCTTTATAAGTTCATCAAGTCCTTTAACCGATTTTTTTACAGGGTTTATTATATCCCTTGTTAAAACTTCAGGCAGGTCGTGAAAAAGGCCGGTAAAATAATTGTTTACGCAATTCTGCTCCGGAAGTTTTGCCTCATAAGAAAATAAAAATGAAAATATTGCCACTATTAGCATATGGCCGAGCACTGAAGTTTTTGGTATACGGTAAAGATGACTCCACCTCTGCTGGAAACGAAGAAAGCCGCACATGTCAGCAAAATTTAATAAGTTTTTACTCCCCAGGAATATTTTCATGCATTTTAAATCACTATACTCTTTCTGCTCCCTGGAGATGCTGTCAGAGATTTCTTTTACAATATCCTTCCTGGGATTAGCTGTTTTAATAATATCATATTCCCATTTTGAAACATAAAAATGGGCTGCGTTTACTATCCTTCTTTCAAGGGTCTCTTGTTCCTCAAGAAGATATGCTTCAAACCGCAAATTAAAATCCCCCCCTATCTGTTCGGTCAGCGGACTTATTCTTGTAAAAACCCACCTGTTAAGTTCTTCATAACGTTCTTTATCTTTTTTTATTCTATCTACAAGAGGAGGCTTTAAATCGGTCAGAGTGATTCTTTTAAAAATCTCGAAAAGCCCTATCTCTATTAATTCAAGCCAGTTAATTTTACCTGCTGTTACATCTTCTTCGCACTTACCCAGGATATAGGCAACGACCATTTTATGCGCCTGTTTGTCAAGCTCGGTAAATTCTATCGTGCGGATCTGGTCATTCCATCTCTGCATACCTGCGGCTTCATAGACTTTTAATAAAAGCGGCTTTCTTATCATGATGTGATTTCCTGATTTTTTATTCCCTATTCTTTCCTGTTTTATTCTCTTAGTCTTTATCTGTACTTATCCTTTATGTTCTTCTTATGTCCGGTCTTATCTCTATATTCTTCTTATCCGGTCTCTTTTTTAATATCCACCAGGATAAAAACTGACACCTGACCTGCTGCAAGACCCGCTAAAATAATAACCACTTAGTCAGTTTAAACAATTTAACCCAATTATAAATTAGTGTATATCATAGAAATCAATTCTTCAAATATAAATTGGGTTACTGCTTAATAGATTTGTGTCTTACTTTCTGAAAACCTAATAAAAATATAGAATACTGACTAACTTATAAAAAGAAGATTTATTTATTACACAAATTGCATTATTTATGCTATCCAGGCCTGGTATTTACAGTCTGGCTACCTCCACGCATAAATATTAATATTATTTATGGTGAGAAGCGTTGGAACATATCATTACCATCCGGGTTATTTGTAATGTTTATTTGTTCCGAGCCATCCGCATTCATTATGTAGATTTCAGAATTACCATCACGATAGGTTGAAAAGGCAATTTTAGTTCCGTCAGGTGAAAAACAGGGGTCATACTCATCTTTATCAGGAGTGTTTGAAATATTTGTCTTATTTGAGCCATCTATATTCATTATATAGATTTCATAGGGAACATCAACTTCATCAACTTCATAATCATAAATAGGTTCAGGGTAGGATATAAATACAATTTTAGTTCCATCTGGTGAAAAGCAGGGGGAGAAATCAGGTGCAGGGTTATTTGTAATGTTTATTTGTTCCGAGCCATCTGTGTTCATTAAATAGATTTCAGAATTTCCATCACGGTTGGAAGAAAAAGCAATTTTAGTTCCATCTGGTGAAAAGCAGGGGTTATTATTCCACTCGTCAAGATCTGTAAGTCTTATTTTTTCTGACCCGTCTACATTC
>JAQVEM010000170.1 GCA_028697935.1 Actinomycetota bacterium | reverse complement strand
AAGCAGCTTATTAATAAATGGAAATATATAAATAAAAAAGCATCAGAGCTTAAAGGTCCTGCATTAATTTCAAGCGAATATTCGTTAATTATGAGATTAATGAGGGATATATTTTCGGAGGATTTTAATTCCATATATGTAGATAAAAAAATTATTAAAAAAGAAATCATCACGTATCTCCGCTCTATAGGAGTCAGATATAATAATATTATTGTTCATCATGGGAAAGAAGACCTGTTTGAAACATTTAATGTAAATGAGGTGATAGAAGGTGCTCTTGAGAGGAAAGTCTGGCTAAAATCAGGTGGATTTATAGTGTTCGACTCCGGGGAGGCTATGACTTCAATCGATGTTAACACCGGTAAATATATTTCCAGTAAAAATTCAGCCCAGACTATTTTAAGAACCAATCTTGAGGCAGCAGATACTATTGCAAGTCAGTTAAGGCTCAGAGATATTGGCGGGATAATAGTGATTGATTTTATTGATATGGAAAGCGAAAAAGATAGGAAAAAGGTTTATAAGAGGTTTTTACAATGTCTTGAAAGTGATAGAACTAAAACTGAAGTTCTACCTTTTTCAAAATTAGGAATTATTGAAATGACAAGGAAAAATGTATCCGATGGAATTCTGGGGACTATGTGTAGTGTGTGTCCGCATTGTGAGGGATCCGGGTTTGTAAAATCCCAGGAAACTATAAGGCTTGAAATTGAAAGAAAAATAAGAAAGCTCGCGAGGGAGAGCAGCTCAAAGGCTTTCTTGATAAAATTAAATCCTTCTATAGCAGCTCAGATTATCGGGATTGATGGAAAGAATTTAAAACACCTTGAAAATATAACAAAAAAATACATTAGTATTAAAGGAGACTCCAGCTTGCCCCTGGATGCTTTTGTGGTAGATGCGGAAGGTTCGGTTGGAGAGGTAAGGGAAGCAGGTCAGCCGTTTAAAGCTGGAGATATACTGAATCTGGTTGTGGAAGAAACATATCTGCATAACAAAAATGATGCAATATCAAGAGTTGATGGGTATGTTATCCAGATTATTGATGGCCGAAAGTACATTGGTCAGAGAGTGGAAGTAGAGATTAAGTCTGTATCAAAAACCAGTGCTGTAGCAGAGATTCATAGTTGAAAACAGAAAATTCATAATTAAAAAATATTCGGTTTGTTAAATTGACAGAGTTATATTATCTATGTTAATATTGCAGTTTGTAATTGGAAGTTGATATGGAGGTTTAAAAATTTACGCGATAATTACAAGTGGCGGAAAACAATATAAGATAGAAGAAAATAAAGATGTTGTAATGGAGAAGATTGAAGGTAAAGAGGGAGATAAGGTTACCTTTTCGGAAGTCAATCTTATAAGTGATGGCAGCAGTGTAAAAATAGGGAAGCCGTTTTTACCGGCTGCTGAGGTAGAAGCTACGATAAAGAAACAAATAAAACAGGATAAAGTAATTGCTTTTAAATATAAGCCCAAAAAAAGATATAAAAGAAAAGTAGGACACAGGCAATTACTCACTATAATACATCCTGATAAAATAAAAACAGAATAAGGTAAACTAAAAAAGAACTTAAAAAGATAAGCATAAACAGGTAAGAATAGCATCAACAGGAGAAGATCATGGCCAGTAAAAAAGGTGCAGGGAGCACCAGAAACGGAAGAGATAGTAACCCTAAATATCTGGGTATAAAAAAATTTGGCGGGCAAATTGTGACTGCCGGGAATATAATTGTAAGACAGAGGGGGACAAAGTACAAACCCGGTATCAACGTAGGTGTGGGCCGGGATCATACTCTTTATGCTCTGTCTGACGGAAGAGTTGAATTTGTAAAAGGTGGTAAAAAGGGCAGGGTAGTAAATATCGTTTCCTGATGTTTTTGTCTGTTTGTCTGGAGTATCTATTTGCTATCTATGCATTCATTCAAGGCTCATTTTTGACTTCGTTAAGCAATATCTACCTATCTATCCGAAATATTGTTCCTTTCTTTAGGCTAAAATTTTTTTTTACTGCTTTTTTTAAATAATCTCTATATATTTATATATTATACGGGGAACTCTATAATATTTTTATTCTACCGGGTATCCTGTTCTATGATGCATTGCAGGGAATTTTATTCTAAAGTAATAAAAGATTCATCTTTTAATTACATAATCCCTGCGTAGTGAAAAATAATTCCCGCTGCTCCCCCGATAAGAATTAGAAGTACCGGATGTATCCTGGTTAATAGCAGAAGTGCAAGGCAAACAGCCGTAATTAATATTGCAGGAAGATTTATAGTGTTTAGAAAATCTCCTCCGGAAATCCAGTCAAAGATAGAGATGATTTCTGCTCCCTGTTTTTCTTTAAGAAATATGTTGCCCGCTACAAGTAAAGCTGCCTGTATGATAAGTGCCACTACGACAGGCCTTATTCCATGAATAATTTCTTCTTTTAACTTATTTTGCTGGAATTTTTCAAGATAATGAGAAACTATAAGGATTAAAATAAGTGACGGAAGCACCACACCGGTTGTTGCGGCTAATCCTCCTGCTACTCCTCCCATCTTATAGCCGACAAATGTAGCTGTATTTATGGCAATAGGACCTGGTGTCATTTCTGAGATTGAGATTATATCTACAAATTCAGTGCCTGTAAGCCAGCTGCGGGAGACAATTTCTCTTTCGATAAGGGGTATCATGCCATACCCGCCGCCAAAAGAAAATAACCCTATTTTAAAAAAAGTTACCAGTAATTCTAAATAAATCATTTATTTTTTATATTTGAAATTTTAATAAAATAAATTAAAAGGCCCGATAAAATTCCCATAATAATCACATAGACAGGGTGTATTTTGATTATTACAAGAAGCACAAGGGCAATAATAAATATAAGTATGCCTGATTTGTCCCTGATTGCTGTTTTCCCTACCCTGATTGCTGCAACAATTAACAGGGCTACAACAGCAGAACTTATTCCTTTAAAAGCTGCTTTTATAAAACTGATATCACTGATACGCTCAAAAATGATTGCCACAATAGTAATGATAACAAATGAAGGCAGAATTGTTCCGAGCAGGGCAAATAGAGCACCTGTATAACCGCAGATTTTCTTACCGATAAATATTGCTGAATTTATGGCAACGGCCCCCGGGAAAGATTGAGAAATTGCAAATATATCAACCATTTCTTCCTGTGATAGCCAGCCCTTATTCTCTACAATTTCTCTTTCAATTAAGGGGAGCATTGCATAGCCCCCGCCAAACGTGAAAGCGCCTATTTTAAAAAATGTCCAGAAAAGTGATAATTTTTTCTTCATAATATTTAATGTTTGCCCTGACCAGGGCTTCGTATTTATAGATAGCTTACATCCAGTCAT
>JAQVEM010000169.1 GCA_028697935.1 Actinomycetota bacterium | reverse complement strand
GGGTCATATGCTTTTATTTTAGCGCCCATTTTGGATAAACTATTCATAATAGTAATAGACGGCGCATCCCTTACATCATCAGTATCTGGCTTAAAAGATATGCCAAGAACAGCAATAGTTTTGCCTTTAACAATTTTTAATTCATCCTGCACCTTTTTTACTATTTTTAACCTCTGCTCCTTATTTACATTTATTACAGAATTGAGTATCTGGGGAGTCATTCCATATTCACCTGCAATATAAGTAAGTGCGGATACATCTTTGGGGAAACAAGAGCCTCCCCACCCTATACCTGCATTTAAAAATAACAGACCGATCCTCTTATCAAGTCCCATACCTCTTGCCACATCTTTTACATCAGCTCCCACCTTCTCACATATATTTGCAATTTCATTTATAAAAGATATTTTTGTGGCTAAAAATGAATTTGAAGCATACTTGATCATCTCTGCACTTGTCAGGTCAGTCACCACTACCGGAACTTTTTGCCCCTCTGGTATTAATCTTTTATCATCAGGCCAATCAAAAGTCTGTTCTATCAAAGGTTTATATAGAGCCAGCATCTTTTCTATTGCTTTCTTAGAGGAAGATCCTATAACAATTCTATTCGGGAAAAAGGTATCTCTCACAGCACTTCCTTCTCTTAAAAATTCCGGATTAGAAACCACATCAAAATTAACGTTCTTGTTGTTATTATTAGCTTCCATACTTTCTGATATCATCATAGATACCCAATCCCCTGAACCAATCGGCACCGTACTTTTATTTACTATTATTTTATAACTATCTATAACTCTACCAATATCAACCGCTACCTGCTCTACAGAGCTGAGATCAGCCTGTCCATTGGGAAGCGACGGTGTTCCTACAGAAATAAATATGATTTCAGATTTATTTACGCCTTCTTCTATGCTTGTAGTAAATTCAAGCCTTCCTTTTTCCATATTAGCCTTTATTATTTTTTCCAGTCCTGGTTCATATATAGGGCAACCTCCTTTTTTTAATATATCAATCTTCTCCTTCACATTGTCCACACATATAACCTCATTTCCAATCTCAGCCAGACATGCTCCGGTAACCAGCCCCACATAACCAGTACCTATTACGCTAACTTTCACTTTTACTCTCTTTCTATTAACTATTATTTCTTAGATGAATTTCATCAATTATAACCATTAAATATCAAAAAACTGAATAATTATCTGTTATTATAGGATATTTACCTTATTATTTGTATTTGTTTTTGATGTTTATATTTTGATGTCTTATATCGTTGTGTGGACTACCGTATTATGGTCCTATTACCCTGTATATTGCCAGATTTTCAATCTTTACACTTCCACCTGAATATGTAAATACTCTAAAATAAACATCAGTACCATCCGGAACATCACCGGAATTTATAAGCCGGTTTATTTTTTTATAATCTCTGTCAATAAAAGTATGTTCTATTTTGAACTCCTGAGCAGGATTGTCATAACCATCTCCAAAAAAATCAAAAAATATATCATTATCTAAATGAGTAGAAGTTCTTTTTATGTCAAAACTAACAAGGTAATCCTGGCCACTTTTAATATTTATCGGTATTTTAACATACTTTAATACACCTTCGCCCTCTTCCAATATTATTTTCCTTTTATCTTCAACTATACTGGAATGCTCCTGCTCAATTTCTTTATTTGCCCCGTCAGGCCCAAGAATGCCCTCAAATATAAAACTTTCTTTATTATTAATAAAAAGCTCTAACACATCATATTTCCAGCCAAAATTGTTACTGTGGTAGTAAACGTAAAATTTCCTTAAACTATCTTCAAATTTATTTGAATCTATTTCACAATAAAACCCTGACTTTTTATATTCATCTCCTTTTGATTTACTAACATCTTCTCTATCTATCCCATAATCACACCTGCAAATAAATTTCCCACCTTCGGCAGGCTTATTATCCATCCAGACTCCCACGTAATCAATTTTAGTGCCAGGAATCTTACTCTCATCTATAGCCCAGCCCTCTACTGTAAAAATACCATCAATTACTTCATAATTATGCGGTGTTTCTATCTGTATACACATTTTGTTATAAACATCTTCACCATTAACCCTTAATATCTCTTCTCCATTAAAATATTTTTCCGTATAAAATTTATTAAAAAAACAGACTTCGAAATAAACCCTGTTTACAAAAACTAATGAAAACATAAAAATGAATATTGAGAATAATGACAGGTAAAAGTATGCTCTATTCCTCTTTTTATAACTTATTTTACCTTCCAGTTTTTCTTCATAAATATATGTAAGAGTGGCCGTAACAGGTAACGACAGAACATAAAAAGACAGGCCGTCCAGCCACCTGTGAGCAAGGATACAATTGCCGGTTAGCTTAATTATCGAAGCCAGCATTAGATAAATAAAACTGAATATAAAAATATGTTTACTGCTGAATCCAGATACTTTAAAAATAAAAATAACAATAAGCGTATAAGCAAGATATAAATATATATTACCGGGTAGAAAATAAAATATCAGGAGATTTAAAAGAATAAGCACTGTGCAGATTATAGCAAACCTGCTCCACCCGCCCGGTTTTAAAAAATTATTATTTGTTTTCATTGCGTGCTTATTCATACTTATTAATGCTTATCCCTATTTATTAATAGTAACTGAGATAAATATAGCTATACAGACAAAAGATACTTATAAATAACGAACCTGAAAATAATGTATAGTATAAAACCTCTTTTACCGGCTTTTTTACACTTTTAAAACCGAGAATAGCAAGAGTAAATGTTAAAATTATTGCAAGCATAATTATTCTACCCTGATGATGCCCCCAACCAACAGCAGAAGCTTTAGCAGAAGCATATAAAATAAAATAAATAAATATTGATACAATTGATATGATAATAAAAATTACCGGTTTTATATTATTTTTATATTCCTTTATATTTACAAAAAACAATATAATTCCTGAAATAACATAAGCCAGAAAGCAGTTATATATAAACTTATCAGCAAAAATATTCATCCATCCAAAGACAGCAACACTCGATTTAAATGTTAATGGTAATTCTGTTCTTGCAGATAACAAGCTCTCCTTAAAATTACCATATTTAAACCTTATAATAATGTCATCAATAATTGTTATAATTCTGTTTAATAAGGGGGAAGAATATTCTATAGTCTTATATATAGTCCCATGATTTTTGTATGGCGAAATATCATAAACAGTTGAAAATTTACCTTCATCAAAATTCCAGTAACCTGCAAGCCTATCTTCATTGCCTGTAAGCCTTTTATATATATTATCCTGAATTTGTTTCTCGTTAAGAGCAACATTCCATATACGCACCTCATCTATTAT
>JAQVEM010000168.1 GCA_028697935.1 Actinomycetota bacterium | reverse complement strand
TATCAGAAATAGAAGTATTAGAAATTCTACCCGATTTCAGGAAATTTATTACATAACGCGCTAGTATGTCTATTTCAATATTTACAATATCACCCACTCGTTTTTTTGAAAGATTTGTATTTTCAAAGGTATAAGGTATGATAACAACACGAAAGCTATTTTTTTGAACTCTGGCTATGGTAAGACTTATACCTTCAATTGCTATAGAACCATTTGGGACAATATAATCGCAGATATCCGATGGGAGTTTTATATCTATTATATAGGACCTGCCGGTCTTAGAGATATTTAAAATTTTTGTTATGCAATCAACATGACCGGCTACAAAATGTCCACTGAGTTTATCAGAAACAGTTAGCGAGCTCTCCAGATTAACTACATTACCAATCTCAAGATACTTGAGTGACGTATTGCTTAATGTGTTAAAAGAAACATCACAGGAAAAACCCTGGCTGTTTTTGTCTGTAACAGTAAGACAGACGCCGCTTACAGCTATAGAATCTCCGATACAGAGGTCCTTTAAGATTTTATTGCATCTAACCCCTATTTCTCTATCAAATGTTTTGTCCTTGATTTTATTTATTATACCTGTTTCTTTTATTATACCAGTAAACATTATTCAAACCTTTTCAGACCCATTAATTGTTTTTATATTTTTATTTTTTAATGTGCAGGCAGTGATAACTATATCAGTACCTGATCTTTTTATATTATCAAATCTTAAATTTATGCAATCTTCTATATTATTAATACCCATACCCGGGAACATACCATAACTGCTGTCCCCACCTATAATTTTTGGAGCAATAAAAAAAATAAATTTGTCAATTAAACCTCTTTTTAAAAAAGATCCTGTAACAGCAGGCCCGCTCTCGAGAAGTACCGATGTTATTTGATACTTAGTGCAGAGAATACGAAGTATACTGTATATGTCAAGGCCAGTACTGGTTACAGGGTCCTCGTTTACTGCAATAACATCAATATTATTATTACGAAGAATTTTTATTTTTTCTTTAAGGCTGGAGCTATATTTTTTATTCATAAATATTATTGTTCTTGCCAGATCTGAAGTTTTTATAATATTTGAATCAAGATCAATTTTAAGATTGCTATCCAGAATTGCCCGATAAAATATTCTATTGTCTGGTATATCTATATTTTTTATGGGTGCATCTATGTTTTTCCTGGGCAGAAGATATGGATTATCCTTTGAGACAGTATTTATTCCAGTCAGGATACAGTCATACTCTCTGCGGATTTTTTGAACAAGAACTCTGGATTCTTTTGATGTTATCCATTTTGAATCTTGTGTTTTTGTGGCAACTTTACCGTCAATACTTGAGGCTATTTTACAGCAGACAAATGGCATTCCTGTCCTGATATATTTAAAAAATACTTCATTCTGAATTTCTATTAAATCTTCCAGGAGACCCGTTTTTACCAGAAAACCAGCTTCTTTTAGTGCCATAACCCCTTTTCCGTTAACGTAAGGATTGGGATCAATACAGCCTATTATTATTTCTCTGAAATTATTTTTTATAATTTCATCTGTGCACGGAGGAGTTTTACCATGAAAAGTACATGGTTCAAGTGTGACATACATTGTTGAACCATCAAGCTCTTCTTTACAATTTTTAATTGCCTCTATTTCAGCGTGGGGTAGCCCGGCTCTGTGGTGATAACCGGATGATATAATCCTGCCGTCTTTTACAATAACTGCTCCGACCATAGGATTGGGGCTGGTTTTACCCCTGCCCTTTTCAGCAAGCTTTATAGCCTTTTTCATAAAATATATATCTTCTTTTGTAAAGTTATTCATAAATTTAAAATAATTCGGTAATCGACATCACAACACTGATTAACTGGTAGATTAATCATTTATTAATATTCAGGTAACCAGTGATTTTTAACAAAATAAAAAGCCATGGAGAAAACCCATGGCTCAAATTTATAAAGTCATAAACTTTCTCCCATCCAGACTATAACTGTCGGTCTTAGAATTTCACTAAGTCAGCCTGCGCTTTATTATAAATAAAGCAAGGTTTGCGGCCTTTAACCGCCGGTAAGGAATTTCACCTGTTCCTGAAAATTTATTATAAAATTTTTTAATAAATTCCAGATTTTTAAGTAACATAAAAAAAGTTACAAAATAAAATATACTAAAAATTTAATAAAATGCAAGGTTTTTAAATCCAGAGCAGTTTTTTCTGTGTTTTGAACTCTATGCCTTTGGTCTATTATTTTAAATCGATATTTAAGTCCACTTTTTATTTGCTTATTGTTATAACTTAAAATTCAGGTTATTGATTTAGATTTATGGATAAAAAATTATGAAGATTTAAATTCTAAATAATAAATAATTCTAAATAATAAATTAATCTTAATTTTATGCTATAATCCACATTGAATTTAGAAAGGAAAGAGAAATGGGAAATAAAGATAAGTCAATAAAGATTTCTGCCTCTATTTTAAATAGCGATTTTGCAAATCTTGTCCATGAAATAAAGGAAATTGAAAATAGTGGCGCAGAAATGATTCATATAGATGTTATGGACGGGAACTTTGTACCGAATCTAACAATAGGTCCTCCTGTTATAAAATGTATAAGAGAAAAAACACAGCTTTTTATGGATGTGCATCTTATGATAAAAAGCCCTGATAGACTTCTTGATAGTTTTATTGAAAGCGGAGCAGACCTTTTGAATGTTCAGGTTGAAGAATGTCCACATCTTGACCGAACACTTAATTATATAAAACAGGCAGGAAAAAAAGCAGCAGTTGCATTGAATCCGTCAACCCCTCTGTGTTACATAGAAAATATACTTCACCTTGTGGATATGGTATTAATTATGACGGTTAACCCGGGATTTGGTGGTCAGAAATTTATTCCTGCTATGCTTTACAAAATTGAAAAGCTAAAAAGGATGATTGAGGATTACAGGAAATATTCTGGCGACTCAAAAAAAAATATAGAGATAGAGGTAGACGGTGGAATAAATGTTAATACCGCTCCTCTTACTGCTAAAGCAGGAGCCAGTATTTTTGTTATAGGCAAGGCATTTTTTGATTCGAAAAATCCCTCAGAATACGTAAAAAGAGTAAGAGAAGAAGTATCGACTACTATTAAGATTTAATTAATATTTTTTTTAAAAAGTGTAAAATATTAATATTGATTAAATATATTTTTCAGTTTATTTAAATTTTAAAGGAGAGTGATATGCGTAAGAGGAAGTTTTTAACTTTTATACTTGCAGCAGTTATATCTTTCTTTTTATTTGTAACACCGGTTTTTGCGTTTACTATGGAAGGCGGTGATAGAGTAGATATAACAACCAGTGTAGATGATGATGTTTACGCTTTTGGAGGGAATATAGATATTAAA
>JAQVEM010000016.1 GCA_028697935.1 Actinomycetota bacterium | reverse complement strand
GCGATTCATATGGAATTCAGGGATGTTAATGGTCCGGAACTCGCAAAGGAAATAATTAAAATGGCAATAGATAATTTCTCTGAAAGAAAGGGTAAAGTCCACATACCGGATGTGTCTGCTGACCTGGTGGCAGGATTTTCTCATGAATATATAAGGTACATGTTGGGAGGCAGATTCAGGGAATCTTTAAGACCATTAAATGACGCAATTATTGACGGAAGGATACAGGGGGTGGTAGGCGTAGTTGGCTGCAATAATGCAAGACACTGCCAGGATAAATATCATAATTTTGTAACAAAGGAACTTATTAAGAGGGATTATCTTGTAGTGCAAACTGGATGTTCGGCTATTTCAACGGCTAAATACGGGATGATGATACCCGAAGCATTAGAATATGCAGGTGAAGGCCTGCGCTCAATCTGTGAAACTGTGGGAATACCGCCTGTACTGCATATGGGTTCCTGTGTTGATAATTCGAGAATTCTAACTGTTCTATCAGATGTGGTTGAGGAAGGTGGCCTTGGCGATGATATAAGCGAGCTGCCCGTAGCCGGGATTGCTCCTGAATGGATGAGCGAGAAGGCGCTTTCAATCGGGACCTATGTAGCTGCTTCCGGAGTATATACCGCTTTTAGCGGTGAGCCCATTCCTGTTGAATCAAGCTCTGAAGTAAAAAAGATAATGACTGAAGGCTGGCAAAAAAAATACGGTGGCCAGCTTGAATATATAATGGATATAGAAGAATTATTAAATAAGGTTATAAATGTGATCCAGGAAAAAAGGAAAGCCCTTAAGATTGATACTAAGAAAGAAAGAGTCTTACTGGATATGGAAGCAAGGAGGGCACTGAAAGATGTCTAAAATTATTGCAACCGGTGCGATAAAAGGAGCGTACAAAACAGTTGAGCGTGCAGAAAAAACGCTTAAAGAATGCATTGAAAAACACGGAATAGAACAAAAGGTGGAATTCCCGAACACAGGTTATTATCTACCTGTAATATACAGTATGACTGGTATAAAAGTAGAAAAATTATCTGATTGTGAAAAAGTTCTTGATGAAGCAAAAAAGCTGCTTCCTCCTGTTCCTGAAGAGAAGGTATGGCTACCATATCTTGGAGGCACACTTGATGCAGGTATAGCAACCCTCTGGAGTGAAGAAATAATTGAAGTAATAAAATATACAGACGGACCGCCGCCCGTAGATGGCATATGGCTTGGCGCAGCCACAGATGTTATTTTAAGGGAGAGAGGAATTGAATTTGTGGACGGAACAGCACCGGGATTTGCTGCGTGCGTGGGTGCCTGTAAAGATAGTAAAACTGCTGTAAAGATTGCGAGAGAACTCCAGGAAAAAAATATTTATGTTTTTATGTCCGGGTCAACCGCTGGCATCTCAATGGCAGAACAACTGGCAGAGGAAGGTGTTGAGCTCGGCTGGGACACAAGACTTGTACCATTTGGAAAGGATATAAGTGCTACTGTTTATGCTCTTGGCTTTGCTGCAAGAGCAGCTTTGAGTTTTGGCGGAGTCCAGCCCGGGGATTATAAAAAAATGCTTCTCTATAATAAAAACAGAGTCTTTGCATTTGTTC
The DNA here is from genome assembly GCA_028697935.1 of Actinomycetota bacterium. Lineage (GTDB taxonomy): Bacteria > Actinomycetota > Humimicrobiia > Humimicrobiales > Humimicrobiaceae > JAQVEM01. Next base: position 13,129 of record JAQVEM010000016.1, on the reverse strand, counting down.
TTGCTCTTGGCGAGGTGGACGATGAAAAGTATGCCAATGCTGCCGGTGCGATAAATTTTGGTTTCCCCACAATTGCAGATACCGATATTCCGGAAATTCTTCCGAGGGGAATATGCACATACGAACATGTGGTTTCTAATATTCCGGATGAGGAAATAGTTGCAAAGGCTATAGAGGTAAGAGGACTGAAAATAACAGTTGAAAAGGTTGATATTCCTGTAGCTTTCGGACCGGCTTTTGAAGGTGAAAGGGTCAGGAAAGAAGATACTTATGTTGAATTCGGAGGAAACAGAAGTGAGGCAGTAGAATTTTTACATTGTGCTGATTCTTCCGAAGTTGAAGATGGAAAGATTGAAGTATTTGGGCCCGAAGTAGATGATATAGAAGAAGGTGGAGTGCTTCCACTTGGGATTGAGGTGCTGGTTTATGGGAGAAAGATGCAGGAAGATTTTGAGCCTGTAATGGAGAGACAGATACATTATTTTATTAATTATGCCACCGGAATATTCCACATGGGCCAGAGAGATACTATATGGGTAAGATTCAGCAGGGAAGCAGTAAAGAGTGGTTTTAAGATCAGGCACCTCGGGACTATTCTGCATGCAAAGATGCATTCTAACTTTGGTAGTATCATGGATAAGATTCAGGTAAAAATTTATACTAATGTTGAAGATGTTGTGCGGCTCAAAAAAGAGGCAAAAAAGGTTTTCAGGACAAGAGATGAGAGGCTTAAGAATCTAACAGATGAATCAGTGGATACTTTTTATTCCTGCACACTCTGTCAATCATTTGCTCCCAATCATGTATGTGTTGTATCGCCTGAAAGGCCGGGCCTGTGTGGTGCTTACAACTGGCTGGACTGTAAAGCATCTTTTGAAATTAATCCTACAGGGCCGAACCAGCCGATAAAAAAAGGTGAAACTATAGATGAAAGACTGGGAATATGGAAAGGAGTAAATGAATTTGTTTATAAAGCCTCGAATCAAACTCTCGAATCATTTTCAGCTTATTCAATGATAGTAGACCCGATGACATCCTGTGGATGTTTTGAAGTCATTGTTGCAATTCTTCCTTCTACTAATGGAGTAATGGCTGTAAACAGGGAATACCCCGGCATGACTCCAAGTGGTATGAAATTTTCCACTATGGCAGGAATGGTCGGAGGAGGAATTCAGACACCCGGTTTTATTGGAATAAGTAAGTTCTTTATCTGTTCAAGAAAATTTATAAGAGCTGATGGAGGACTGAAGAGGCTTGTCTGGATGCCGTCGATGCTAAAGGAAGAGATAAGGGATTTACTTGAGGAAAGAAGCAGAGAGCTCGGTCTGGGTGATGATTTTCTTGATAAAATCGCAACAGAAAAAGAAGCAGAAACTGAAGAGCAGGTACTTGAATGGGTGCAGAAAGTAAACCATCCGGTGCTTGAAATGGAACCAATAATGTAAGATAAAAATATAACCACGTAATGTTAATTTGATAACATAGTTTTTATTATAAAATTTTGTATATTTGTTCTTTGTTCTACTAGCAAGACAAAAAGAGTAAAAGTGGCAGGAGTAAAGGCTTAGAGAACAAAAATAAGCAGAATAAAGATAAGGAGAATAAAAGCATGGCTTTAAGTGGTCTGGAAATATTTAAGAAGCTTCCGAAGACAAATTGCAAGGATTGCGGATTTCCAACCTGTCTGGCGTTTGCAATGCAGCTTGCGGCAGGAAAGGTTGAACTTGAAAAATGCCCTCATATTTCTGAAGAAGCAAAGGAAGCTCTCTCGGAGGCTTCCCAGCCACCCGTATTAAAAGTAGAAGTGGGGGCCGGAGAAGATTCTTTTGTAGTTGGTGAAGAAACAGTTCTTTTCAGGCATGACAGAACATTTGTAAATCAGAATGCATTTGCAGTAACTATAAATGATGATATGAGTGGCGATAAAATTGAGGAAGTTGTCAAAAAAGTAAACTCCATTGCTTATGAAAGAGTCGGGCAGATTTTAAAAGTTGATGCAATCTGTATTAAAAATAAATCCGGAAATAAAGAAAAATTTATGGAAGTTGCAGAAAAGGTTGCCGCTCTTACAAAAAAACCTCTGATTCTGTCTTCAGATGATCCACAGACTCTAAAAAGCGCAGCTGAGACTTTCCGCGAAAGAAAACCTCTGATTCATGCAGCTTCTTCAGACAATGTCGATTTATTTATTGAGATTTGTAAAGAAACAGGTTGTCCAATAGCAGTAAGGGGGAAGACATTTGAAGATGTAATGGAAGTTACCGGAAAGATGCGTGATGCCGGGATTAAAAATATTGTAATAGATCTAGGGGCAAGAAATTTTAAAGATGATTTTTATAATCAGGTTATATTAAGGATGGCTGCCATAAAACAGAAAAACAGACTTCTTGGTTATCCTACTATAGTATTTCCTGATGAAATGACCGATGACCCATTAAAAGAGGCACTGATAGCTTCTGTTTTTGTAGCTAAATATGGCTCAATTATTGTGCTTTCTAATGCTGATTATCAGAATATTTATCCGCTTCTCGTATACAGGCAGAATATATATACCGACCCGAGAAGGCCAATGCAGGTAGAACAAAAGATTTATGAAATAGGAAATCCGGATGAAAATTCCCCTGTTTTAATTACAACTAATTTCTCTCTAACATATTTTATAATCTCCGGTGAGGTAGAAAACAGCAAAGTACCTTCATGGCTTCTGGTTATGGACGTTGAGGGACAGTCAGTTCTTACTGCCTGGGCTGCCGGAAAATTTGTCCCTGAATTGATTGCCCGTTTTGTAAATCAGAGTGGTATTGCTGATAAAGTAAAGAAAAAAGAACTCGTGATACCGGGATATGTAGCCCAGATCCAGGGTGAACTTGAAGATGAGCTCGGAGGCGGATGGAAAGTTGTTGTTGGACCGAGGGAAGCAAGTGAAGTTCCGAAATTTTTAAGAGAATATGCCGGGAAAAAATAGAGCTGCTTAAAATTTAGTTTGTAACATATTAGTAATTCTTATATAATTCTTAGGGTGTATCTTTTTTTATCAGAAACTTAAAGGAAACTTAAAATTATTATATATAATTATTGTATATTATTTTGTATATAATAGGGTGATCTCCTGTTAGGAATGGGTAGGCTGCCTGCTGGATTGCTAATTAAATCAAAGGCAGAGATTCTGGAATTGCTGATAGACTAATGTTACCGATAAGCTTAATCTATAGTGACATAGAAGGTGAAACACCCTGTCATATATATACATGTGTGTGGGTTAAGTTACGGATAAGATATAGATTTAATTATATTGAATTTAAAAAATTAATTGTATATCAAGTACGAGAGGAGTCTTATGAAAAGTGATATTGAAATTGCTCAGGCAGCTAAAATGAAGCCAATAAAAGAAATTGCAGCAATGATTGGTCTTGATGAAGATTACCTGGAACTATACGGGAATTATAAGGCAAAGGTAAAACTCGAGGTTTTAGACAATTTCAGGGATAGGCCGGATGGAAAGTATATTGATGTAACAGCAATTACTCCCACCCCGCTTGGCGAGGGGAAAACAGTAACGACCATTGGTTTAAGCATGGCTTTAAACAAGCTCGGCAAAAAAGCCATAACCTGTATAAGGCAACCTTCCCTTGGTCCGGTATTTGGCATAAAAGGAGGTGCTGCCGGTGGTGGTTATTCCCAGGTTCTCCCAATGGAAGATTTCAACCTCCATCTGACAGGTGACACTCATGCTGTAGGAGCAGCACACAATTTGCTGGCTGCTTTCCTTGATACCCATCTTATGAAAGGAAATAAGCTTAACATAGACCCATTCAGCATAACATTAAATAGAGTAGTTGATGTAAGCGATAGGGCATTGAGAAATATTATTATAGGTCTGGGAGGTCCTCTCAATGGTATTCCTAGGGAGACAGGATATGATATCACTGTTGCCTCTGAAGTAATGGCAATTCTTGCACTGACTACCGGACTTAAGGATATCCGGCAGAGACTGGCAAGAATGGTAGTTGGCTCAACATATGGTGGTGATCCAGTAACAGCTGAAGACTTAAAATGCGCAGGCTCTATGACTGTCCTTTTAAAAGATGCAATAAAGCCTAATTTGCTCCAGACTATTGAACATACACCGTGTTTTGTACATGCAGGGCCTTTTGCTAACATTGCACATGGTAATAGTTCGATTCTGGCAGACCAGATAGCTATCAAGCTTGGTGATTACGTAGTAACAGAAAGCGGTTTTGGTGCTGACTGTGGAGCAGAAAAATTTATGAATATTAAATGCAGATATTCAGGCTTAAAACCGGATGCTGTAGTTATTGTAGCAACGATAAGAGCTCTAAAGATGCACGGTGGTGTATTTGAATTTATCCCGGGCAAAGGAGTAGATAGAGAGCTTATGACCAGGCCTGATGTAGAAGGGGTCATAAGAGGATGTGCAAATCTTGAAAAAATGATCGAGAACATGAAGCTTTTTGGGGTACCTGTAGTTGTTGCAATAAATAAATTTAATACAGATACCAGAGAAGAGATAGATGCTGTAAGAGAAAGATCTCTTGCAGCCGGTGCAGAAGATGCTGTAGAAAGTAATGTATGGCTTAATGGAGGGAATGGGGGACTGGAACTTGCTGAATCAGTGATAAAAGCGGCAAATAAGAAATCAGAATTTAGATTTCTTTATCCACTGGACTGGCCTATAAAAAAGAAAATTGAAGAAATTGCCACTAAAATTTATGGTGCTGATGGTGTGGAATATCTACCTGAAGCAGAAAGTAAAATTGAATTATATACCAGGCAGGGATTTGATAAGCTACCGATATGTATGGCAAAGACACATCTTTCACTCAGTCATGACCCCAATCTTAAAGGAAGACCTACCGGTTTTACTGTTCCTATAAGAGATATAAGAGCTTCTATAGGAGCAGGTTTCCTTTATCCTTTGCTTGGAACAATGCGAACTATGCCCGGGCTACCAGAAGTTCCAGCGGGAACAAAAGTAGATATAGACGAAAATGGCAATATTGTGGGATTGTTTTAAACTAAGAAGGCCGGGACGAACTTTAAGCTATGGGACTAAACCTGGATTAAAGGACTTAAAATTAAAGAAGCTTGATTAAACAAAATTTTAATTTATGGAGGTGGTTAAAATAGCTAAACTAATTAATGGAAGTAAAATATCACAGGATATTAAAAAAGAGATTGCTGAAGAAGTAGAAGAACTTAAAAGAACAAAAGGATTTACACCGGGTCTTGGAGTAATACTGGTAGGGGATGATCCTGCTTCAAGAATATATGTAAACAATAAACAGAAGAGCTGTAATGAGGTTGGTTTTTATTCCGAGACTATAAAAATGGAAGAAAGCATATCAACAGAAGATATACTACAGGAGCTGAATAAACTTAATAATAGAGAAGATATTCATGGCATTCTGGTACAGCTTCCACTTCCTCCTCAGATAGATAAAGCGAAAGTACTCGAAGCAATATATCCAGAAAAAGATGTAGATGGATTTCACCCTGTAAACATGGGAAGGCTTGTTGCAAATCAGGAGTGTCTGGTTCCGGCTACCCCATCCGGTATTATAGAGATGTTGAAAAGGGAAAACATAACTATAAAAGGCAAAAATGCTGCTATGGTTGGTCATAGTGAGATTGTAGGAAAACCAACAGCACTACTTCTTTTAAATGAATGGGCTACAGTTACAATATGCCATATTGAAACAAGGGATTTAAAAGCCAGTATTTCAGATGCAGATATACTTGTTGTAGCTACGGGTGTTCCCTATCTTATTAAGGGTGATATGGTAAAAGAGGGAGCTGTGGTAATAGATGTTGGAATTAACAGGATAACAAAAGATAAAGCCAGCCAGGAACTTCTGGAATGGAGAAAAGAAGATTTTGAAAAAAAGGGAGTTACATTAATAGGTGATGTAGATTTCTTAAAAGTAGAGCCAAAAGTAAGCTATATAACACCGGTTCCAGGTGGAGTTGGACCTATGACTATAGCTATGCTTCTAAAAAATACTTTAAAAGCAGCTAAAATGCAGTTAAAGATTTAGCATATATCAGCTCAGGACATTTAAGAGTATAAAACAATTAAGAACAGTCAGATAGTTTATTTAACTTTTAGTATTTATTTTAATAGTTGCTCAGTCTTTAAAAAGCTTATCTATATTTTCTCTGGAAATGTTCTTATTCTAATTAAAGAGCTTCAGAAAGAAATTTAGAAACTTTCTTAGCGGTGTCCTCATCCAGTAATTTTTCAGCAACTGACTTCATTATTCTTTTTGAAAGTTCTTTTCTGTCAACAGCAGCTGAATATAGATAAGTTTTAGAAGTTTTATCCTGCTTCAGAAGGCCCTTTTCTGCAAGAGTAGTCATGGTTGACATTACGGTTGTATAAGGAATGAATCCATGCTCCTTGCTTTCAATTTCTTTCCTGAGCATATCTTCATGTACTTCTCTAACTGTTACTCTGCCTTTGCTCCAGATAATATTCATTATGTCAGCTTCCAGATTACTTATACTGTTAAGGCCATTAATCCCTATCTCTTCTGATTTCTTCTTTACTTCGCTATTTTTTGTCATATGTCTACCAACCTTTTATTAATACTTTTATTAATTAACATATTAAACCTTTTAAACAAGGTCTCAACTACTTTATATCATTTTAGTCTAAAAATCAAACCAACTTTAAGATTATTTTTACACTAATAATCAGAAATTTGTTTATTTTAATTTTAAAATATTCAATTATAAAAGTATTATATAATTACAATATTTATTTTATATATTTAATATTTTAACATAAAATGAGTAGGAAATAAACCTTTTTATGAATTTTTTAAAAAAAATTAGTGTTAAAATCGGGTAAGCCGGGGTCAAAAAAGCAGGTTAATAGTATCTTATATTTAAAATAGTTCTAAGATTAAAACACAAAAAGTAATGTGCAATAGTAAGGGATAAAAAGATATTAATTTGTGTTTATATAAAAAGTATTTTGTTTTCGACCAAAAAAGTGTAAACTTTATAAATATGAAAAATGATAAAAGTAATTAACAGTGGTAGAGTTGTGTTTATTTAAATATTTATAGTTATAGAGAATCGGATTAGCAGCTAAAAAATTATTGATAAGAATTATAGAGGTGTGGATAGAAGCTCTGGGTTAGCAGATAAAACGTAAATTAAGTTTTTATGATATTTTTAAAATCAATACAAAAAAACAAAAAGCATTCATTATATTTTAGTCTATTGCTATGCACGTTATTATGTACAGCATTATTTTTTTTATTGTCATGCCTTACAGGCTGTAAGACTGCAACGAACACCGCTTCCGATGCTGGTACATTATATGCTTCTGACCCCGGCCCCGATGATTCTGAAAATGTCAGTGCCTATAATACCGATATCGACACATCAAGACTTATAGTGGGTACAGACCCTACATACAAACCCTTTGAATTTATGAAAGATGGTAAAATCAATGGCTTTGATATTGACATCGTGAATGAAATTGCAGAAAGAATGGGTAAAGAAATAGAGATAATTACCCTAAAATGGGATGGTACCTACAGCATCCCTGAAGATTTAAGTCTTGATATGGTGATATCTGCAATTCCTATATCTCCAGATAAGGAAAATATTATTGATTTTTCTGACCCCTATTTTACCATGGAGTATATGCTGGTTACTCTGGTTGATACTGAAATTAAAATTAAGGAGAATATAAAAGGAAAGTCTGTAGGAATCCTGGATATTGAGAAGGGTAATCTTGCAGAAGATTATATGCTTGATTACAGGATTGAAGGGTATAGTGATATTACCACAATGGAAAATGATCTAAAAAATAAAAATATTGATGGAATTTTAATCTCCCTTCCGATTGGTGTTAATCTTATAACCGGGAATACAGGTATATATAAAGTTCTTGAAGTAGTGAAATCCAACAGGGATTTTGCTATTGTGTTCAGGGAAGGAAGTCCGCTAAGAGAAGAAGTTAATGATATTCTTGAAGAGATAAAGGGAGATGGTACATATAATGAGATTTACGATAAATGGTTTAATTATAACCTTTAATAATAATCGCCGGGAATAACCTGTGGGTAGAGACGCACCTCCTCTTTAGTCTATTCCTTTTTATTAATTTAATTTCTTTTTATTAACTTAATCACGGTTCAAGCTCAATAACTTTTGTCTGGCTTTTTAATTTATGCCTGCTTTAATCTAATTTAATTAATTTACCCACGTTAAAAAAAATCAGATTTTTCTGGAAGGAAACTAATATAATAAATAATATAAAATACTGTTTATAAAGAGGCTGTAAATCAGGAGTTATAAAAATTATAATTATTATCTATAATAGTTATAATAATTAAATTAATAATAAATTATCTAAGTCAGGAGTAATTATGTTAGTAGTTGGAGAAAATATAAGTATAGTTTTAAAAGTTGTTGCAGATGCTGTAAAAGAAAGAAATGCAGAGCCTATTGTAAAGATGGCAAAGGAACAAAAAGAAGCAGGGGCCGATTACGTAGATTTAAACATTGGCCCGGCCACAAAAAATGGCGAAGAGATAATGCAGTGGCTGGTAAAAAGCATACAATCTGAAGTGGATATACCTCTTGCACTGGATACAAAAAATATAAGTGCTATAGAAGCAGGTCTTGAGGTGCATAAAGGCTGTGCAATGATTAACTCGGTTACAGGAGATAAGGATAAGCTTGATGTCCTTATGCCAATGGCAAAGAAATATAACAGTAAGATAGTCGGAATTGCGCTAACCGAAAAGGGAATACCTCCTGATGTTGACAGCAGGGTAGAGATAGCTATGGATATAGTAAATTCTGCCCTGGAATATGGTGTTCCCATGGAAGATCTTTATCTGGACCCGATAGTATTACCTGTTGCTGTGCTCCAGGAACAGGTAAAAAATTGTATTGACGCATTAAAAGTCTTTAAGGAGTTAAAGGAAATGATGGGGCTTCCTGATGATCCGAAAACCATAGTGGGCCTGAGCAATGTTTCTCAGTCTTCACCAAAAGAGCTAAAGAGTCTCCTTAACAGAACGTATCTGGTAATCCTTTTAAGTAATGGCCTTGACAGTGCTATAGTTGATCCGCTTGATAGAGAACTGATGAATACAGTAAAGACTTTTGATATACTGACAAATAAAATTTTATATGCCCACTCATATCTTGAGTAGAGCCATATTCTGTCTGAAAAATGCTATAAATTCAAAATATTTATAATAAATCTATAAGATTTTATAATTTCTCCGTTGAATTGAAAAAAGATTATGATAGAATAAATAAGGGGGTAAGTTAATGCAGGCGTCCAAAAACTTGAATACTTACCCTTTTTTTATGTGGAATATAAAAAAGCTCCTGACACTGTGATTTTGATATGCACACTATTAGCTGTTGATATAATCTTCTTTTGCAGCATAGCGCTGCATAGCATGCACTATCAATACATATAATTCCAGTTCAAGAATACGTACTATAGATAACTTATAACCAGTTTATATTGATATACATTGTTAATACGACAGTGGGACTTAAAACATAAGCACATTAGTTGCAACCAGTATTTATATTATTCTGTTCTTTATAACATTAAACTCAAAGTTGAAACTTTTTAAAATTCAGAAAGGAATTACATATCATTCATCTGTTCTATAATCTTACTTCTATACCTGTTTCATTATCTGGATGCCTGTCTGCCCCGTATTTACTTATTCTATTTTTTATTTACAAACATTCTGGCATAAATTATAAGCCTTCTCGTTGAATAGAATTTTGGGGTGCATGTGGATAGCACAAGCGAAGGATAGTCTGTATTTTCAAGGACGGATAAATCAGTCGGGATGACTGCTTCCTGTTCTGTAACAATATAGGTAAATTTTTCATTACCGGCAGTTTCCAGAATTATTTCATCACCCTTTTTAAGCTCATCAAGTCTATTAAAAGGAGCGCCATATGTGGTGCGATGCCCTGCAATCACGCATGTTCCATTTTCACCGGGCAGAGCAGAGCCGGTATAATGGCCGGGTCCCTGCTTAAGAGTTGCGCGGTCAGTACCTTCCTTTACCAGCCATTCAACATCAATAGCAGGGATGGAAATTTTAAAGGGAAGTTTTTTTTCAGGGTCAATAACTTTGATTTCTAAATTCGCCTCAGGATTATTCTGGTTTCTTCCCTCATCTCCTTCGCCTTCTTTTCCATGTGGGGAAGTATCCCGGGTTAACATAATATTTTCATCCCACGCAGAGAGAACAGCTCTCTCTCTCCTTGCCATTATAAAATTTGTATATAAAGGCCATATTAAAATAACAACCCCGATTACTATAAGGGCTATGCCGGAATACCTTATAATCTTTCTCTTATTTGAAATAAAAAATTGCTTTAACCTGTTTATTAGTTGTTTTATTTTATTTTTAATGAATGCTTTCATGAGTGAAATATTACCATTATTTTTTTATTAATAAAATTTATTTACCTGTATATAATTTTTATTCTGGCTCTATTCTGCATATGTTCACTTTATTATTTACAAGTTTAGCCTACAGTAATTCAGGCTATAGTAATCCAATAATTTGTTTATACTTAGTTTATGTCAGGCATTTATTAACTCTTATTACATTTATACTCTGTCATTATTTTGCCAGTATTTTTTAGATTGATTAGTTTTGCGTTGATTTATGCGGATGTTATTATTATTTTCATAATAGATTATTGTAATACTGGTATATGACATTATAAAATTTAAAGTTAAGAAGATAATATGGTTTTATATAAGTGGAATTTTAGAAAGTTTTTAAAAGGAGGTTCTTTTATGAGAAGAAAATCTTATCGGGCATTTAATTTAATTAATCTGGTATTCTTAATTTTTGTTGTTATTTCTATTGTAGTCTGTGCAGGATGCAGGATTAGTGAGAGGAAAGCCAAAACGGGAGACTCTGAAAAGCTGAATGTAGATGTTTACGATGAAAATAAAGAAAAGGAAGATAGAGAGGATGAGGTGGAAGAAATAGAAGAGGATGATGGGGAAGAAATAAAAGAGGAAGAGGCAAAAGAGGAAATGCCGGAAGTTATTTATATTACTCCAGAGGAAGTTTATGAGATTTTGAACAGCAGCCAGAGCAGCAATTACATAATTCTTGATGTAAGGACAGCCGGGGAATTTAAAGAAGGTTACATTGAAGGGGCAGTGAATATTCCGGTGTCTGAGCTTGAAAGCAGACTGGATGAGTTATCCAGGGATAAGTCCATAATTGTTTATTGCAGGAGCGGCAGCAGAAGCAGGAGTGCAGCTGATATTCTGGTGAAAAATGGATTTACTCATGTCTATAATATGGGAGGTATTGTGAGCTGGATAAATAGTGACTATCCTGTAGTAAATAGCGAATAATAAATTTTTTAAATTTGTGGTTGACATTCTTATAAAAATTATTATATAATCATTCATAATTCTTTTACAGTTCTATAATATATGTATAAGCTTATAAATATTTTCGTATTTATAGTTAAAATTTAAATATTATAAAACTATTATAATTTGTATTTAGATGCGGTGATCCTTTTCTCCAATTTGGACGCTTGAGAAAAGGGGAGCAAGTAGCGAAACCGACTAAGAGTAGTCGGTTTCTTTTTTTATTAGAGCCTTACAACATAGCCTTACAACATAGCCTTTATAACGTAGCCCTTTGAATGGAATTTACATAAAAATTAAATAAAAAATTAATCAGGTTACCCTGCGGGTTTACGATCAGAGGAATAGGTTTGTTTTTTATTTTCTGGCTGATTTTTCTGGCTGATTTTAGTGTTTAGGAAAGTAGTTTTTAATTTAGATATCCAGCTGATTTTAGTAGAAGGTTTGAAAATATATTTAATATAAAAACCAGATTAAAATAAAAGATTTAAATTCACTCAATAATTGAATAGTTGAGAGGAGATTATAAATGAATTATTTTGGAAACAAACTAAAGTCAAAGTCAATAGCTATTCTACTAATTACTACAATTATTTTCTGGCTAATACCACCAAATTTAATCTTTGGTGAAAGTAATGATAATACCCTTGAATTATTGCAACAGGCGGCGGACCGGGCAAATGCTGTGCTGGCAGAAGTGCAGGCTGCGGCGGACCAGGCTGCTACAGAGCTGTCAGGGGCACAGGCTGCAGCAGACCAGGCCGGTTCTAAACTTGCAGATGCCAGAACCAGTGCAGACCAGGCCACAAAAGTACTGTCAGGTGCGGAAAAGAGTCTAGCCGATGCACTGGCAGCACTTGATAAAGCAGCAGAAGGAGATGACCTTACTGCTCTGGAGCAGGCTGTAGCTGAGGCGCTGGCAAGTCGTGATGCTGCTAAAGCTGCAGCAGACCAGGCCAATGCTGCACTGGTGGATGCTCAGGCTGCTGCAGACCGGGCGAATGTTGCACTGGCAGATGCTCAGGCTGCTGCAGACCGGGCAAATGCTGCTCTCGTCGAGGCGCAGGCTGCTGAGGACCAGGCCAGTGCTGAACTGGAGGCTTATCTTGTGGAAATCTCCGGAGAGCCAGAAAAAGAAATCATGGAAGCAAATCTTGATGTATTAGCAGATTCACAAAATGTAGAACCGGGCGGTAGCATAACTTATAAGATAACTGTTACAAATACTGGAAGCATAGTTCTTTCAGGCATTGAAGTTCTGGATAAGCTTCCTGAACTGGTAATATTTGAGTCAGGCAGCACCGGTGAATTTAATGAAGATTTAAGAGAAGTTTCTTATACAATTGAAAGCCTTGAACCGGGTGAGATGTCAGAGGAAGAAATTATAGTATATGTCCCGGTAGTTGCTGAAGAATCACAAACCCTTACTAATTCAGTGATAATCTCCTCAATGGAAATAGCTCCAATTGAAGAGCATGTTGATGTAGTTATTGGTGAACTTACAGAAGAAGATGGAGAGTCTGGAGAAGAAGGAAATGAAGCAGAAGCTATAGATGAAGAAAGCCAGCAGGATAAAAATGAAGAAGTTGAATTAGATGAGGATGGAGCAGTTGGTGAGGGGACAGTGGAAGAATTAACCGGAGAAACGGCCGAAGGGGAAATCGGAGAAGAAACTGAAGAGGCTGGAGAGCAGGATGGTGA
>JAQVEM010000167.1 GCA_028697935.1 Actinomycetota bacterium | reverse complement strand
AATCAATATATGTAGATTCAACTAGCTTTTTCTGTAACTGTTTATAAGATGTTATATCGGCAAGCGTAGAAACCACAAATAAAATCTCCCCGTTCTCATTCCAGACCGGAGAATTAGTTGCCAGCGCGTTAACAACAGTGCCATCACTCCTCAAGAATTCCACCTCATAATTCAATGCCTTTTTATTATTAACAATTTCGTGAAATCTTTTTCCTTTATGTTTTTGAGAAAGCAGACTTAGATAATTCTCCCCTATCAGGCTCTCAGGTTCATATCCGTAATCCCTTATTTTTTCGTTTACAAAAAGAATGTTATTTTCTGTATTCTTGATAATAAATATTTCATTTGTGTACCGGAGAATTTTATCTATATAAGGTGATATTTTTTCTAACATTTCGTTCATTAAAAATATACTTGATAATAATAAAAATATTTTATAAATATGGTAAAAAATAAAATTTTTATTTCAAATAAGCTTATATTTTTAAATATTCTAATCAATTTTGACAAATAAATCAACTATCTTTATATATAAGATCATAATATTAAGTGATTGTAAGTATCCGGGTCGACATCCTTATGAATTTTTTCTCCGAAAGTAGTTATAAAAATCAATAAATGCTTTACTGCTTTCTATGATAATCCTTTCAGATCCTGTAGTAGAGATAATCATGAAAAAGAAATGCGTTCCGGCATGGAAGATGCAGGAAGACACCCCTGGAATTATAAATACCCGGGAAATTGCTGACATTACAGAAGCTAAAGAAATAAACAGGGAAAATTTTCCATCATACCAGGAGTAAATAAATTCATCAGAAAGTATTATAATAATAAGAGCAGGGGTAATGTTAAAAGACTAATAATATTAAAATTATAGAAATTATTAACTTAATCCAGTAAGGCAAACAATAATTTATAACTTTTTATAAGGAGGGTTAAAATTTCTATTATTAGATTATATCTTGCACAAATAAATCCGACTGTTGGTGATTTTAGAGGAAATCACGAACTTATTGCATTTCATATTGAAAAAGCCAGATCAGTAGAAGCTGATATAGTTGTATTCCCGGAGCTATGCATTACCGGATATCCTCCTGAAGACCTGCTTCTTAGAAGCTCCTTTATTGAAGAGAATATGAAATACATTAAAAGAATAAAAAAACTAACCTCAAATATAATTGCAATTATCGGTTTTGTTAATAAGAGTTACGAGGGAGTATATAACTCAGCGGCAGTGATTTATAATAATCAGATTAAATATGTGTATAATAAACAGTTTCTTTCTAATTGCTCCTTTTTTGATGAGGAAAGATATTTTAAAAGAGGAAACGAAAATTTTGCCTTTAAAATAGCAGATATTCTGGTAGAAATTAACATATCTGATGACATCTTTCACATGGTAAATATAGAAATTCCACCGGCTAATTCAAGCGGGGTAGAGCTTCTGATAAATATATCTGCATCTCCCTATCATACTGAAAAGATTAAAGAAAGAATTAATATTTTATCTAAAATTGCAATAAAAAATAATGTAAACATAGCCTGTCTAAATATGGTAGGCGGCCAGGATGAGATGGTCTTTGACGGTAACAGTTTAATTATTAATAACAAAGGTAAAGTTTTGGCACATGCAAAACCGTTTGCAGAGGACATAATGATATACGATTTTAAAATAAGCCGGCTAAAATCCAGTTTGAGTACAAACAAAGAGCGTCACGATAAGAAGGAAGCTAAATTATCAGAAAACCACAGGTCGCTTTATGTTATTGATTTAAAATACTGCCCTAAAAATAAAAGTAACATAGAAGAATACAATTATCAGATAAGTATAAAAAATAATAGTAGTAAAATTAAAAACCAGCCCTCCTGTCTTGAAGAAGAAATACTGGGAGCACTTATCCTTGGCACAAGAGATTATGTAAGAAAAAATAAATTTAAGGAGGTGGTTATCGCTTTAAGTGGAGGAATAGATTCTGCGCTTACTGTAGCAATAGCCACACTGGCTCTTGGAAGAGATAATGTCAACACAGTGATGATGCCTTCGCTTTACACTTCTCCGGAAAGCATCAGGGATTCTGAAGATCTGTGCCGGAATCTTAGCATTAATTTTATTACAGTCCCTATCTGGCCAATATATGAAAGTTATCTTAAAAGTCTCACTTCCATATTAAAGGATAATGAAATTGATATTACAAAGGAAAACATTCAGGCACGCATAAGAGGAAATATTATAATGGCCTTTTCAAATGAATATAACTGGCTTGTTTTAGCTACCGGTAATAAAAGCGAATTAAGTGTTGGATATTGTACACTTTATGGAGATATGGCCGGAGGTTTTTCGCCAATCAAGGATGTTTATAAGACAATGGTTTATCGTATCAGTAAATTTATAAATAAAAAATATTCAAATTTGATACCAGAAAATATCATAACAAAGGTGCCCTCGGCTGAGCTCAAGCCCGACCAGAAGGATGAAGATAAACTTCCGCCATATGAGATACTTGACCCCATACTCAAAGCTTACTTGGAGGATAATCTTGACTATCATTTAATTATAAAGAAAGGCTTTGAGGAGAAGATAGTTAGAAATGTAATAAACATGGTAGATTCCAGTGAATATAAAAGAAGACAGAGTTCCCCCGGTATTAAAATAACTCCCCCCGCACCTTCTGGTAAAGATAGGAGATATCCTATTACCAACAGTTATAAATTATAATTACTATTAGTCAATATTTTCGTAATCAATGTTATTTTTATTTTCTTTTTCTTCTTTTTCCAGTATCTTAATAAAAGCTTTTGCTATTTTAGGATCAAACTGTGTTCCACTGCATCTCTTGATTTCTTCTATCGCCTCTCCTTTTGTCATTCTCTTCCTGTAAGGTCTATCGGATATCATTGCTTCGTAAGCATTTACAAGAGCAGATATTCTTGAAATTATGGGAATCTCTTCGCCCTTTATGCCTCTCGGGTATCCGCTTCCATTATACCATTCATGATGGGTCAGTATTGGCTCTGCAATGGGTTTTAGTTTTTCTGATGATTCTGCTATTCGATATCCTATTAAAGGTAGCTCTTTTATTATATCCCATTCTTCTTTTGTAAGTCTTCCTTTTTTAGACATTATCTCATCAACAAGAGCAATTTTCCCTATGTTATGAAGGTTTATAAGAAGCTTTAACTCTTCAAGTTTTGTTAGCGAGAGGTTTAGTTTCTTGCCAAGCGAGATTGCGTACTCCTCCATCTTTCTTATGCTCTTCTCGGTTCTTAAATCTCCTTTTCTTAAATTTTCCTTCAGTGCTTCTACAAGGTTTTCATTTATAGATTTACTCTCTAATGCTTTTTGTCTATACATTTTATCTTCAGCTTTTTTAATCACTTCTTCTATATCTTCTTCTG
>JAQVEM010000166.1 GCA_028697935.1 Actinomycetota bacterium | reverse complement strand
ACTGATTACAAGTATTTCCAATCTCAATCTGCTAAATAAATTAAAGCTAAGCGAGGTAAGGATTGCCTTAATTGTGGATAATCAAGTTAAGGCAAAAGAATGTGGTGATTTGCTCTTTATACAACATGGTATCTCGGGAATTGCTGTATTCTCTCTCAGCCGACCGGCCAGTGAGGCTCTTTATCAGAGGAAAAAGGTATCAGTCAGGATTAATTTTACCCCTGATTTGACTGTAGAGGAATTGAATAATTTTTTCTCAGTAAAAAAGAAAAACGAGCCATTAAAACCATTAATTATTTTATTGCAGGGTATTTTACCTGAGAAGCTAAGCCGATTCATATTAAAGGTACAGGATATAGAATTAGATTCAACAATTGGTCTGTTATCAGATAACGAGATTGAAAATATCATTGCCAGTACTACCAATTTTTATCTACCTGTAACCGGGACCCAATCCTGGAAATATGCTCAGATTACTTGTGGTGGCATATCTGTTAAGGAAGTTAATCCAAAAACAATGGAATCCGAAATTGTGCCCAATCTCTATTTTGCCGGAGAGATACTTGATGTTGATGGTGATTGCGGTGGCTATAATCTGCAGTGGGCCTGGAGCTCGGGTTATTTAGCAGGTAAATCAGCTGCCTGTAGTGCCCATAGGGTTTGAATATAATAAAAATATTTTAAAATTCTCTCTTTCTTGATTGACAGGAAGAGGGAATTTGTTTTAATATAACAACCAATATTCTTTTATAATATTTTCGATAAGTGAGGAAAAATAAAGTAGAAAGGCGAATTATATATGAAAATAAAACAGAATATTGCTGTTATAGGTGTTGGGAAAATGGGCACCACACTAATAGAAAGTTTACTTAAAAATCAGGTAATTAACCCCAGTCAAATATATGGCACTACTGTCCAGGAAGTCCATGCCAACCGCATTAAAGAAAAATACCAGATCAATACCGGCACAGACAATATGGCGGCAGTATCTAAAAGTGATATTATTGTATTAGCGGTAAAACCCCAGATGATTCCCCAGGTACTAAAACAGATTGCACCTGCATTAAGTAAGGAAAAATTTGTTATATCTATTGCTGCAGCAATAAGAACCACTTTTATTGAGGAACAGCTCAATAATAAAAATATCTCTGTTATTCGAGCTATGCCCAATATTGCCTCATTGGTAAACGAGGGTATGACCGTGTTATGTCCGGGTAAATTTGTTGAGAGGGAACAGCTTGAACTAACTCTTGGAATATTTAGATGTCTTGGAAAAGTAGAAACTATCTATCGGGAAGAATTAATGGATGTAGTGACCGCACTATCGGGCAGCGGTCCCGCTTACAGTTATATGATGATTGAGTCCCTTACTGATGGAGGGGTAAGAATGGGGTTGCCAAGGGAATTGGCCAGAAAACTTGCCGCTCAATCTGTCCTGGGTGGTGCTAAAATGGTTTTAGAGACAGGACTCCATCCTGCTTTATTAAAAGATGAGGTTACTACTCCGGCAGGAGTTACTATTGATGGTCTTATGGAGTTGGAGGATGGAGGATTCAGGGTAGCTCTTATCAAGGCTATTGATAGAGCGACCCATAAGTCAAAACAGATTTCACAATAATTTTTTTATTTTTAAAGATATATACAATTTAACTACCAGAAAATTTTAAATAAAATAAAAATAAAGGTGGTATAAGATTATGCAAATTGCTCAACGAATGAATCTATTAGGAACCGAAACAGCTTTTGAAGTACTGGCTGAAGTTAATAAATTAAAGGCTTCAGGTAAAGATATTATTAGTTTTGCTATTGGTGAACCAGATTTTGATACCCCATCAAATATCATTGATGCAGGTATAAAAGCTTTAAAAGGAGGATATACCCATTATGGGCCATCGGCAGGCCTATTGCCTATAAGGGAAAGCATAGCTCGGTATGTCTCTAATAGCAGGGGTATTAAAGTTGATCCAGAAGAAGTAATAGTTACGCCCGGTGCTAAACCAATAATCTTTTTTGGCATACTCTCCTGCATTAATGAGGGAGACGAGGTAATATACCCCAATCCCGGTTTCCCTATTTATGAATCCGTTATCAATTTTATTGGTGCCAAACCTGTTCCTTTACCGTTATTAGAAGAAAAAGATTTCCGATTTGATGTAGAAATGCTAAAAGAAAAAATTACCAAGCGTACCAGGATGATCATTATTAATTCTCCCCAAAACCCAACTGGAGGGGTATTAACAGAAGATGATTTAAAAATCATTGCCGACCTGGCTATAGAAAATGATCTCTGGGTTTTTTCTGATGAAATATATTGTAACATGGTCTATGATGGAAAGTTTAAAAGTATTTCTTCCTTACCAGGAATGAAAGAAAGGACAATTTTGCTTGATGGTTTTTCCAAGACCTATGCTATGACCGGGTGGAGATTGGGCTTTGGAGTAACGAATACTGAGTTGGCAACCCATATTGCCCGTTTGGAAACTAATTCGGTCTCCTGTACCTCAACTTTTACCCAAATGGCAGGTGTTGAAGCATTAGAAGGTTTACAGGATGAATCAAAAGCCATGATTAAAGAATTTAAAGCCCGAAGATACCTTATTGTAGAGGAATTAAACAAGATAGATGGTATTACCTGTAAAAATCCCGGTGGGGCATTCTATGTCTTTCCCAATGTTACCGAAGCTTGTAAGAAACTCAATCTAAAAAATTCTAAAGAATTTCAACAATATCTTTTGTATAAGGCAGATGTGGCGGTATTGGCCGGGACCTGTTTTGGTAGGAAAAATGAGGAAGAAGATCAGGAATATGTTAGGCTTTCTTATGCCGCTTCACGTGAAAATATTAGAGAAGGAGTTAGGAGAATAAAAGAAGCTGTTGAAAAATAATTAAAAATTTGATTATTTAGCTAAATTCATGTTCAGCAACACGATAGGATATAAACTGCATTGTATGCTGAAAGGGAGATAACTGATAGTTAAATATAACTGGACTAATCGGATTAGACTTGATTTCTTCTTTCTACAGTCTGGTTTTATCATATAGAAATCTATACCTAAAATTATTTTGAACCTCTGGAGGATATATATACAATTTTTATCCAGAGGTTTTTTTACTTTCTGGTACAGAAATTAGTGAAAGAACAATAATTGAGAAACTTATTTCTTAACCGCCTAAATCAACACAATATAATATGTCATAACCAATTATTTTTTCTACGACTTTTAAATTTGGCTGCTGAAAATATGCATCAACGATTTGATCAATATTTGCTGAACTATTTCCAACTTTCATCAAAGAGGACACAGAAGAGCATACCTTTTTCCAGGTTAATCTCCAATTTTTCCTGAACAATGACATTGCTGAGACTGTAATCGGTGACCTTTAAATTCTTTTTGGGAAATTGATATTGTGCCCCC
>JAQVEM010000015.1 GCA_028697935.1 Actinomycetota bacterium | reverse complement strand
GCCTTCAAATAATTCATAACACCGGTTCCACTGTCCCTTATAAGACTTAGAGAAAATTCAAATACATTCATTGTGTCCACAATTTCTAACAAACGATAAGTAGTTGAGACAAAATTTATTATTTTTAAATGCTCCCTGTCTTTATTCTCGGTACCATAGTAGTTTACGTTTTTATTTTTCTTATAATTTTTTGTTATGATTTCCGATTCTTTACATTCAAGGACTCCCTCATCACTTTTATTTCCCTTTTCATTCCTTTTTTCTGCCATTTCTTTAAACATTATCTTAAAGCTATTCCACAAACTGCCGGAGTTTTCACTGTTACTCATATAAAAGTCTTTTATTTGTTTAAAATACAATGGCTCAAGATTTATAAATTCAGAAAGCATTAGACTCTCTACTAAAAAATTAAGTTCTGTTATCAAATCATTATTAATATTACCATCACCATTAATAATATTACCTTCTTTAAAATCTTCTATCTTTTTTGCTGTAACAAGAAACCTCATAAAATTAAGCAGATATTTAATAAGCTTGTTATCAAAAAGGTTTCTTGTACCCCTTCTTATAAATGGAATGCCATTCATCAATAGCGAATTTTCAATAATATGCGTCTCGTAACCGAGCCCTTTAATTATTATAGCCATCTCTTCAAGCTTTATTCCCTTTTTAAAATAGAGAGACTTGATTTCACGGGAAATATAATTTGCTTCTTCCAGTAACGTCTGAAATTCCTTTAAATGCAGCTCTCCACCGGTATTAGTAACAACAGTAGTAGCCGCTTCCTTTGGTATCCTCTCCTGGACTAATTCGATAAACTTATTACAGGCTTCATTTATAAAATAACTGTTTCTGTAATTTTTCTTCAGATAAATTACATTTTCCTGTCCAAGCTCTTTATAAGTCATCCTGAAAATATTTTGTGCTGAGCCTCTGAAACTATAAATAGACTGATCATCATTGCCAAAAAAAACACAGTTTGAATTTGAAAGATATTTTATTATTGAAAATTGGGCCTTATTAATCTCCTGAAGTTCATCAACAAATATAAATTCGTAATGGTTCTTATAGTAATTTCTTATTTCTTCACTGTTTCTTAGTATGCCAACCGTTTCCTCCAGTAACATTCCATAATTATACAGTCTGTTACTTTTTAATTCTTTTATATATCTGGAATATATTCCGGATAGCTCCGACAATACAGGGTTAAAAAATGGTGTAAACCTGTTCAGTAAATCTTCCGGAGTCAATAAATTTTCCTGGGCCCTCAAAATAAAGTCAAAAATCTCCTGGATATAACTATTTTCTGCAAAAGTATTGCAGTTTATGTATTTAAAAGTACGGGGATATTTTTCTTTATTAAGCTTCCTTATAACACTTTTAAGTAATTCCCATTGTTGAACCGAATTTAAAACTTTTAAATCCTCAAAAATGGGATAATTTTCCATTTTTTTATTATTTATTTTTTTATAATGATTTTTATCATAAATCTGATTCTGAGATAGCAAAAAATTTGCCCTGCTTATAAAATGTGTACAGAAAGAATAGAAAGTTTCTATAGGTATTTCCAGAATGCTTTTATTTATCAGAGAAGTCGACTGCTCTCTTATCTGTTTTGACCACTTACGGTTAAAACAGAAAATTAAAATTTTTTCGGGTTTTATCCCTCTGGTATTTACAAGGTATTCTGTGAGTTTTAATAGTGTGTAAGTCTTTCCAGAACCGGGTGGTCCTATTATCAGAATATTACCACTCTTTTTATTTATGGTTTCTTTTAGTCTCTCATCCAGCATTAAATATTAAATAAGTACATGTTTACTTTAATTTATTTTAAAGAATAATTATTATTTTAAAAGGTAATTCCAAATATAATTTCTTATAAGAGTTAAAAAGTACTTATTGGAGCGGGCTACGGGAATCGAACCCGCCTCTTGAGCTTGGGAAGCTCATGTACTACCGATATACTAAGCCCGCCTGTGCTATTCATCCATTTTATTTAACCACCATTTAACCGGCTTTGCGCTTTTTATTATTGTCCTTTTATCTCTTTACTTAATATTTTCTTCACCAGTAGCATTACCTGATTCTCCAGTTGCTTCTACTGGTGATCCCTGTTTGACTTCTCTGCTATCTGTGTTTAAATTCTCTTTTTCTTTACTTTCTTCTTCCGCAGCAACCAGTCCGGTAACAGTCAGGTTAGTTTTTGAAACCTTTAAACCCAGTCTGTCAGATGCAACACTTGAAGCTTTTTCTATTATTTCCTGTACCTTTTCGGTAACATCTATATTTTCATTTAAAGTAGTATTCATATTTATTATTATTCCCGTTTTCCCGGGAATTATTTTTACACTTAAATCTTCTACGCCCTCTATGCTTAAGACCTCATTCTTAATTTGCCCACCAATTGCTTCAAGTGTCACCATAGCATTTCCTGTTTTAGAGCTCGAGATATTAGCTACTTTTATTCTTTTTCTGTAGAATTCTAACAATAATAAAAACAGACTAATAATAATCACTACTGTTAATAAGAAAGCAGCAGTAAGTTTATTCATACTATACTCCGGGTTTAAGACCTTTAAAACAAGATCCGACCATTTAAAATAACCTACAAAAATGTTAACAAGAGAAGCAATTGAAACGCAAATTAAAAATATTAATAGCAAAACTACAACTATTTTGTTAAACACATTCATTGGAAACCTCCGTAAAATATTAAGTAAAATATTAACGGGCATAAGACAGATAAAGATTATAATAGCCAGAATAAAAAGTCAATAAATACCAGCATTCCTGTTACTATGTTAACAAAAAAATTAACCGAAGAGATAGATTTTTATTCATTATACACAGGATTTTCCTGCTAATCATCTTACTGGTATCTTATCCAGGCTCCATCTTTTACTATAAAGATTGTTGATTCAGGATTCAACCTGTTTCCTTTCTCATCAAATTCAATTCGACCGGTAATTCCATCATAAGAAATGGTTTTAAGTTCATCCACATAATCACCCGGTAAAATCGAATTAGCCCTTTTCATGGCTTCGATTATTACAAAAACAGAATCATAACAATACGGGGAATACTGTCCGGGTCCTTTAATACTTATATCAGGGTAATCTACCTGAGTTAAATAATTATTAAATTCATGCCAGAAATTAACTGCTTTAGAATCCTGTGAATACTTTGCAACAGAAGGAGGATCTGGTATAACTGCAATCAGGCCTTCCAGATTACTTGCTTCAGTTAAATTAAAAATATTATCATCCATTCCCAGTGTCTCTGTTATAAACCTCGACTGCAATCCAGCTTCTCTCGAAGCAGCCATAACAGTAGCAATCTCCTCATAGCTGCTGCAAATAAATATTGTATCAGGCCCTTCTATAATAAGATTATCTATAATAACCTCCATATCCTCTTCACCTATATCTAAAGACATCGTACTCACGGTCTCTATCCCGTATTCAGACAATAAGACCTCCTTAAGGTAATTAACCAGGTTAATAGAATACTCCTCACGATTATTTATAAGTATTAATTTACTGGGTTTAATCTTTTCGCCTATAAATTTAGCGATATTTTCTATTTTTTGTTTATTACTTATTATCATTCTAAAAAAAATATTTCTTGTATTATTTACTTCAGTTTTTTGTGCAAATGGAGATAACAATGGAATCCCATACTCTTCATATACAGTTAAAGAAGATTCGGTTGTACCATCAAATGTTGAACCAATGACAGCAGAAACACCATCATCTACCATCTCCTGTGCAACAAGGAACGCTTTTTCAGGATTTCCTTCATCATCCTTTGTAACAATTTTAATGTCGTAATCAAATCCCCCTATTCTCACCGGTGACAATTTGGATATGGCAAGCTCTATACTTAATGTTTGCTCTTCTCCAAATGACTTATATTCGCCTGAAAGAGCACACTGATTGCCTATTTTTATAACTCTTTCTCTTGATTCGCATCCATTAATATAGATAGAAAAAAATATCAGTATAAGAAGAATAGAAGCTACAGAAAAGCTTTTGACATACGTAAAAAAAATTTTTTTAAATTTCATTTATATACTCCAGTACTTTAAATAAATTAAATAATTAAAACACAAGTCAGGAAAATATAATAATAGAAAAAATTACACGTTGAAATTATACCAGAAAAAGCCGGAATATTGTGATTAATTTTTATAAATTCTGGTAAGATAATACTCCGTAGAGCAGATAAGCATTTTTTTATACAACAAAATAAATAAATAGACTGATTGTACCTGCAAATTAGCTTAAAC
Organism: Actinomycetota bacterium; assembly: GCA_028697935.1. Taxonomy (GTDB): domain Bacteria; phylum Actinomycetota; class Humimicrobiia; order Humimicrobiales; family Humimicrobiaceae; genus JAQVEM01. The sequence goes on along the minus strand of JAQVEM010000015.1, from coordinate 10,696 downwards.
ATATGATTTGTTAGAATAGAAGATTTATTGAATTGATTGAAAATATTCTTAAAAAATCGTAAATTATAATAATCAGAAACAATAAAGGAGGCAAAATGAGTAAAGTTGCAATAGTAACAGACAGTACAGCTGATATACCTGAAGATATTGTGGATAAGCTTAAAATAAAAGTTGTTCCGCTCAGTGTAATTTTTGGTGAGAAAAGTTATTTAGTCGACGGTAAAGAAATTACTATCAGCGAGTTTTATAAAAAACTCAGGTCTGCTGAAAAATTACCAACAACTGCCCAGCCCACACCTGAAGATTTTATAAAAGTATATACCGGGATCCTTAAAGAAAGCGAAAGTATAATTTCTATCCATATTTCTAAAAAAATGTCAGGTACCATTAATTCTACAGAAATTGCAAAAGATAAATTGCCTGGAAAAGATATAGAAATTATTGATTCAGAACTCGTTTCTTATCCTCTTGGTTGTCTGGTTGTGAAAGCAGCTGAACTGGCACTTGAAGGTAAATCAAAAGAGGAAATCTTAGAAGTAATATATGACCTGAAATCAAAAATTAAAGTATTATTTATACCAAGCACTCTTGAGTATCTCAAAAAAGGAGGCAGGATTGGAAAAGCAAAAGGACTTATTGCATCACTCCTGGAAATCAAGCCTATACTCACTATCAATGATGGTGAAGTATCTCAGTTCAAAACAACAAGAAGATGGAACCAGGCTAAAGCTGAACTAATAGATTCTATGAAGGATATGGTAAAAAATCCTGAAAATCTTATAGTGGCTGTTGGAGATTCAGATTTTAAAGAAGAAGGTGAAGAAATGTATGAAAAGGTAAAAGAAACCTTCAACCCAAAAGAGATTTTAAGGCATGATATCGGTGTAATTGTCGGTACACATCTTGGTCCTGAGAGCCTGAGCGTAACTTTTTATGAAGAATAAAAATAATTCTGAAATAATTAACTCTCTTAAAAAGAGTATAAGAGAAAAAGTTCAGAGAGAAAGGAATAATCTACCGGTTAGTTACAGAGAAAAAAGTAGCAAAACAATAGCTAAAAAGTTCCTCAACTGCTCTTTTTATACCAGCTCAGGTAACATTCTAATATATTATCCTTTTAGAAATGAGGTTGAAACAACTTTAATTATAGAGAGTGCATTAAAAGATAATAAAAACATAATCCTCCCGCGTGTTTGTAATAAAGAGTTAGAACTTTATTATGTAACTGATCCTGAAAAACAATTAGAGGTCGGGGCATATGGCATAATGGAACCCATTAGTAGCATGTGTAAACCTGCTAAAATATCAGATATTGAAATTGCTATAGTTCCTGGAGTAAGTTTTGATAAAAAATTTTACCGGCTTGGATACGGAGGCGGATATTACGATAGATTCCTTTCAAGTATTCCTGAAAAAGTAAAAAAAATCGCGCTCTGTTTTGATATTCAGGTTGTTGATAGTTTACCTGCATCATCTCATGATATAAAAGTCGATATGATTATTACAGAAAGTAAAATTTACAGGTCTTCATGAAATTATTCATAAAACATTAAAATTTTATAAAATAATAAATAGTAATATAAAGATAGAAACGGGTATATATAGTAAGACCCGGGCAATTTAGTATATAAATAATTGAATAATCTTAAATAATAAATAAGGTAAAATTGAAGAAAAAAAACAAAAACACCGGGATTGCAATTCTTATTCCTGCTTATAATGAAGAGAAGTATATAAAAAATGTAATTGAAAGCTGTTTTAAATATGGACTTGATATAATTATTGTTGATGATGGTTCTACTGACGGCACTCTTAAAGCTATAGAATCAATAACTGCACCTGAAAACTTAAAAATTATACCAATCAAACATCCAGTAAATAAAGGAAAAGGACAATCTCTTAAAACCGGGTTCAGCTATATTATCAACAACGATTATTCTGGAGTTATAACCCTGGATGCAGATGGTCAGCATGATACTGGTGAAATTAAAAATTTTCTTGAAATTATAGAGGAAGAAAAACCAGACTTAATAATAGGAAATAGACTGGAAAATACAAAAAATATGCCTTTTATAAGACTTGCTACTAATGTAATTACATCATGGATTATTTCATGTATTGCCGGGAAAAAGGTAAGTGATGTTCAATCGGGTTTTAGATATATTAATACCGGGGTATTAAAAAACATAAAATTAGAAACACATAATTTTGATACAGAACCAGAATTAATAATAAAATCTGCATGGTCAGGATATTCTATAAAAAACATACCCATAAGTACTATTTATTATAAGGACTTTACAAGCAACGTAAATCCTTTTACTGATACTATAAAGTTCTTTAGACTTATTTTTAATAGTTTTAAATGGAAAAGAAAGTTTAAAAAATTGTCTGCAAAAGACCTTTAACCAGACCTGGAAGATATTATAACCTGTAACAATTATTCAGTTAACCAACACACAATACAAGTATTAGATAAATAGCTTTATAACCTGCACAAACATTAAGGAAATGATTTTATTTTTTAAAATTTATATTTAAATCAGGGCTTTCAATCTATCCTGTAAATCTATTTCTCCTATAAACACAGGATATATCAATATATAAGCTTAAGTTTTACCAGATAATTCTTTAAAAAATGCAATATACTCTTTAATTTCCTCATTAAAAATTAAAAAAAATATAATAATCACCAAAATCACAATTACTGCTATCGCTATCTTCTCCAACAATGTAAATCCTGTTTTTTTATTTCTATCTTCATTCATTAAAAAATTATTTTTTCCTGCTTATTCTATTTTCTATAAAATCATCAAGGCTTTCAGCCGGAATCCTCCAGGAACTTCTTCCTTCTCTTACTTTAAAACCTTTTAATCTGCCAGTTTTTAATAAATTCCATACATTATCAACCGAAAGCTTTAAAATTTTAGCAACCTGCTCTGCAGTATATAGCACTGGTTCTTTATGACCGGTACTTATTTTATCTACATCTGCAAATTCATTCAAAAACTTCTCAAAATCATCTTCTTTTATCCTGATTGCCTTACCTGCTCTTATAACTGCCAGTTTTTTAAGCATAATCATCCTGATTACCTCTGACTCGCTTATGCCTATTAGTTCTGAGACTTCTTTTATTGTAAATAATCTTTTTTCTTCGTTCATTTTAAAAAATAGAGTTTATAAGATCTGGCATTTCCGCCTGTAAATTTAAGATGTCAAAAGAATTGACACCATTTGTTATTTTCTTCATACTTTCTTCTGGAATTCCAGATATTCTGCCATACACAGGAATGCCGTATATATTTTTACATTCATCTATATATGCTTTATTTCTAATGCTTACTCTGTTAATTACTATACCTTTTCTCTGGTCATCTGGAAGGAACTTTTTAAAATTACCTATTCTCGGGAAAAGCTTTATGTCTGGAGATAATACAAGAACCGATGTTGTTGACAGATTTAACATTTCGAGTGAGATATTATCGTATCTAAACGGGATATCCGCTAATATAATATTATATTTATTTCTGGCTGAATAGATTACGCTGTCCAGCATATCAATATTAAACCTGTCACTCTGACAGATGGATAGGGGTGGCTGAAGGATATCTATTTTATCAATACCATCCAGATTTATTATAGAATTATTAAAACAATTTCCACTATCAATAATATTCTCAATAAACACACTTAAATTCGGAGAAAGGTTCAGATTTAGATTAATTGTTAAATCTGACGGCCCTTCGCAGAAATTTAAATCTATAATTAATATCTTTCCTTCAATAATATCTTTAATATACCATGCAAAATTAAAAGCTATACTCGTTTTTCCGACCCCTCCCTGAATCGAATAAAATGATATTACCTGCTGCGGTATAACTTTATATTTATTTTTAATACTTATGTCTTCACCCTTTTCCAGATCATCAATTATGCGAAGCGCGCTTTCAAGTCCCGTGGCATTTTTAGATTCATCCAGATAGATATTTCCCGAAAGGTTATTTTTTTTATCTCTCTTCCCAATTATAAATAATTCACACATATTATTATTTTTCTTATAATCCATAATCTCTTTACATTTCTCAAATTCTTCCGACAAAATGATATAATCCGGAATATATTCTTCCAGGTAATGTGTAATGAAACTTATATTGTTTAAAATTACTGTATTATAATTTTGAAGCTTTATTGTCGATATGGCTTTGATTAATTCCCTGTCTCCGGTCACAATTAATATTATTTTCATTTACCTTCACCCTTTACTTAATAACAACCAGAATAACAGGTTATATGCCTGTTATTCTGTCCTTCGCTACTGTCTTATAGCCACACCTGACATTTATTCCAGATGCTTTTTTGAAGTAAAATTTATTTAAATATTAATAAAAAAATAGTAGAAACGTATTTAATCCTGGTTACCTGTAAAAATGATAGAATTATAAGATTTAATTGTCAATGACTATTAAAACTATATTGCAGTTAATATCCGTTAATCCAGTATAAACAGGCAAATAACCACCTGCTAACACTTTATTTTAACCTTATTAATAAAATATACGTTCAATAAGTTACACAAAAGACGTATTTTCAATATTACAAATTACTATTGATAAAATTGGTAGTTTAATTGACAGTAAAACAAGATTTTTATTGAGGTCAGAATTTTTATAGTTAGCTCGAGAGCAGTTTTGAAATTAAATCCAGGTTATTATCATAGCTTACACTAATTTCTTTATAAGCTGATTTTTCACCGGCTATTATTTTTATATTCTTTGCAGGAACACCGGTCTTTTTTGAAATAAATTTTATTAACTCCCTGTTAGCTTTTCCTTTTTCTGGAGCAGAGCTAAGTTTTATTTTTACCCTGCCATCATGAATTCCACATATCTCACTTACAGATGAACCCGGTCTTATGATTAATTTAACATTTTTAGTCTTCATCAGTCTTAAAGAAGTCATTAATTATATCAGGATTTGCTATATCTATTTTCTTCTTCATCCTCTTTGGTTTATAATAATCCTCTGGCTCTTCCTCTTCATAATCATCATAAATTCCCCGCCTGGGCTTCTCCTCTGTTTCTTCCTGATCCTGCTCCTTCTCCTCTTCTTCTTCCTGTCCTATATTATATTCTTCTTCATCAAAATACTCTCTAAATTTACTTTTTTTCAAATACTCTTCCCCGGATTCCTCACTACCAGACAAACCTTCAAATTTAATCTTTTCAAAACCTTTTCCCCTTTCCAGTTCTTCTTTCGGGAATTCTTCTTCATTTCCAATATGCTTACCAGGTCTGCTTTCCAGCAGAACATCTATCTCGCGCTCTTCTTCCTCTACTACCTCTTTTTTATTCCCAGGATTTAATAATCTGTTATCTCCAGAATAATTTAATTCCTCTTCCTTATTTTTCCCACCCGGCTCTTCTTTACCTTTTTCGATTGCTTCAGGCTCAGCTACAAATCTTTCAGGCTCTTCTTCAGGAGCAACTTCTTCTTCAATAGTTGATGATGATACATGAATAAATTTTTCTTCCTCAAGTCCCGAAGTAGCTTTTTTAAAATCATCTACAAGCTTAGCAATTTTTCCAGTAAAGCTTTTATACTCCTTCTCCAGCTCTTCAATTTCCCTTTCAAGTTGCATCTTTTTGCTTAATAGTTTTTTATATGAATTCTCCTCTTCTGCTACTTTAGTTCTTACTATTTCTTCAGCTTCTCTTTCAGCTTTCATCTTTATATCTTCTGCAATCTTATGTGCCGAGACAATCGCTTCCTGGATGACCTTTTTCATTTCAGCAGATTCTTTGCCTTCCTCATATTTAATTCTGTCCAGACTTTCCTGTAACTCACGGTTGGTTCTCTGCAATTTCTCAAATTCCACTGCCAGAATATCTAAAAATTTGTCAACTTCTTCAGGTTTGTATCCTTTAAATACAACATGAAATTCTTTTTTTTGAATAATTTCTGAATTTATGCTCATTGTTACCTCCGATATTCTTTAACGACTTACTATTTATTGATATAATACAATAATACTACCATTAGATTAATAACTATTATAATATAAAAAAATATCTACTCAAATTTTTCCTGTTTGTTTAAATAGTTTAATTTTCTTGGATATTATCTAATATAACTAAACACTTCCAGCTGACATCTATAAATCTACTATGCATGTTCTCAAATCTAACAAAACTTATTTTTAATTATTATATAATTATTTTATTAAATATTATAGTAATATAAGCTATAAAAGAAATTATCACTGTAAAAAATCAATAAATCCAATTAATCTTTTTATATTTATCTATTTATTTTCTTCATCAAGAGACTTTTCCAGCTCACATGCTCTTTTTTTTGCATTTTCAACTGCATTTATAATTATATTATCAATACCACCCTTTAAAAATTCTTCAAGTGCAGCTTCAGTAGTTCCACCAGGGGAAGCAACTTTTTTTATAAGGTCATCAGGACTTTCTTCGGATTTTTTAATTGTTATCCCTGCACCAATCATAGTTTCTACCACCAGTTTTTTTGATATTTCAGAGTCAAGACCATTTTTAATTCCCGCTTCGATCAAATATTTACAAAAAAGAAAAAAATAAGCCGGTCCGCTTCCGTTTAGAGCTGTAGCAATATTCTGATATTTTTCATCGATCAAAACAAAATCACCAACGCTTTTTATTAATTTTTCCGAAAACATCAGGTCACTCTCTTTTGCAAACTTCCCCCTGCTTATAGCAGACATCCCTTTTCTAAATAATGCCGGAACGTTGGGCATTATTCTTATTACACTGGCATTAGAATTCAGTATTTTTTCAATATAAGCTGTAGGTACTCCTGCCATAATACTAATTATTGAATTTACCCTGTTGTTAAAATTGATTTTAACCTGTTCAAGCACAATTCTTGAATTCTGGGGTTTTACCCCCAGCAGTATATATTCACCTCTTCTTACAAGTTCACTGATATCTTTAGCAATACATACTCCGTAATTATTTTCTAGATATTTTTCGCGATATGTATCTCTGTCATATATTATTATTTCCTCTGGTTTCAAGAAATTACAGTCAAGCACACCCCTGAGTATAGCTTCACCCATATTTCCACAGCCAATTATTCCTAATTTATATTTATCCAGAAAAGCCTCGCTGTTAAAATTGGTCATAAAGACCCTCTTCTCTTAATAATTCTTTATCTTCTGAACTTATTTCTACATTATAAGGCGAAATTAAAAAAACTTTTTCAGCTACTTTCTTAATATTCCCTTCCAGTGCATAAGTGAGACCACTGCAAAAATCAATTATCCTTTTTGCAAGATCCTGATTGGTTTCCTGAAGATTGATTATAACCGGAATATCGCTCTTAAAATTATCAGCAATTATCTGAATTTCCTCAAATTCCTCTGGTTTTGCAATAAACAACCTGGATTTTGTGCTATCTTTACTCACACCAATAAAATGGCTCCTCCTTGGCTGCTTTAAAATTGAAACAGGTTTGCTATTTAAATCTTCTTTTTCCCTTATTGATTGTGCTGTATTACTTTCTTTCTTCGATTTTCTATTTCTTACCTTTATACTATCGTTTTCTTCAATATTTTCCAGATTTATTTCATCTTCATCTAATAAACCCAGAAAAGAAAGAGTTTTTTTAAAAAATTCATTCATTACTCCTCCTTTATATAATTTAAAATTAATTAAAGATAACTGAACCTACTCTTATCATAGTTGCCCCCTCTTCGATTGCTACTCTGTAATCATTACTCATACCCATTGAAAGCTCTGTAAGATTTATATTCTCCAGATATTTATTGGAATTTTCTTTAAGAACTCTTAGCTTCCTAAAAATTCCTCTTATTAACTCAAAATCATCTGTCAGTGGTGCCATGGTCATTAGACCGACTATATCAACATTTTTGAAATTTAATGCCTCTTTTAAGAAATTATTTAAATCTTCTGGAGCTATACCAAACTTTGATTCTTCTCCTGAAATATTAACTTCTATTAATACTTTCTGTTTTTTATTTAATTTTTCTGCTTCTTCATTTACTTTATCCAGAGTGCTTATTTTATCTATTGAATGTATGTATTCTACCAGGGGAACCACTATTTTTGCTTTTCTGCTCTGAAGATGTCCTATAAAATGCCACACGGGAGATCCTCCGGTAGCATTATATTTTTTAACAAGCTCATCGGCTCTGTTCTCACCAAAATTATTAATTCCAAGGTTATAAAGTAGCCTTACATGTTGTAATGAGGCGTATTTCGTAGCAACTACAATCTTAACATCAGAAACATTTCTTCCAGCTTTATTACAGGTTTTTTTTACTTCTTCCCTCAGATTGTCAATATTTTTTTTTAACCTTTCTGCTTTATTCCCTTCTACTAATTCCTCTTCTTTTATAATTCCAGCACCACCTTTTTTACTGTCCTGTTTTTTACATATTTTTTTATTCTCTCTCGAACCTCTCCTGATAAGCAGCAAACTGATTTAGCATGCTCTTAATTGTTATAATTATAAAATAACCGCTATAGCAGCCTGTCTTCCTGTTATTTTACTTCTCCTGTATGAGTAAAAATCATGGTTGCAACATGTGCATAGACCACAGTCATAAATATTTTCTTTATTTATGCCGGCTTCATGTAGTTGCATAAGATTTATATCAATAAGGTCCAGAAAAATATTATCATCTTTAATTGAAAAAAAATTTCCGCAGCCAAATCTATCAGTGAATTCCTTAAGAATCATGCTATTAACTTTATAGCAGCATCTTCGTATACCTGGCCCGATAGCTACAATAATACTATCAGCCTTACTTTTGAATTCTTTTCTCATATATAATATAGTTTTTGCCGTTATTTCTTTTAAAGTTCCTCTACGTCCTGCATGTACAGCTGCGACTGCTTTTTTCTCTATATCTGCTATAAGTATTAAATTGCAATCCGCACCCATTACCATTATCGGAGTATTTTTTAAATCTGTTATAATACAATCACATTCATCTGGAATATTATCAGTATCTAATTTTATACAATTATTATATTTATTTATATTCAAAATGCTGTTCCCGTGTACCTGCCTTGCCGAATATATGAACTCTAAATTTTCCAAATTAAGTTTTTTTAGTATTTTTTTTCTATTTTTTCTAACATCCGTTTTTTTGTCACCTGTATAATAATCCACATTTAAAGATTTGAATCTTCCTTTACTGTATCCTCCGTATCTATTTGTAAAACATAAAACTATACCATGTTCTTTTTTTAAATTGGGAGACAAGTACACTTCAAGATCTTCAGATAATGCTCTTTTTATTAATGTCATTCTATATTAATAATAAATAACTTATTCTTTATCTTTTCTCAAAAATGTAGGTATATCAAGATAATCCTCTTCTTCAAGAGGACTAAAATCACTCCCCGGTACTTTTTTAGACTCCATTTTCTTCTTTTTCTCAGAGAGTATATTCTTTTCAAACTCAAATAGTTTCTCTTCTATTTCTTCCTCTCTACTCTTCTTATCTTCTTCTTGTCCCTGAACTTCCGCCTTAGCTCTACCTTCCATTTTTGCTCTTGTTGATTTTCGCTGCTCAAATCCTGTAGCAATAATGGTAACTTTTACATTATCATCCATGCTCTCATCAATAACAGCACCAAAAATAATATTTGTATTCGGACCTGCTGCATTTTTTATAACTTCTGCTGCCTGGTTAACTTCAAATAACTTTAAATCAGGTCCTCCAGATATATTTAAAAGAATTCCATTTGCACCTTCTATCGAAGTCTCTATTAGAGGACTGGAAATTGCATTTTGAGCTGCTTTAATAGCCCTATTTTCACCTGACGCTGAGCCATCCCCGAGGATTGCATTCCCTGCATTTTTCATTATTGACTTCACATCTGCAAAGTCAAGGTTTATAAGACCCGGCAGGGTTATTAAATCAGTAACTCCTCTAACACCCGCCTTAAGTACATTATCAGCTAATTTAAAAGCTTCAATTAGAGTTGTATTTTCATCAGAAACTTCCAGTAGCCTGTCGTTAGGAATAACTATAAGAGTATCAACCTTATCTTTAAGGTTTTCAATACCTTCCTCAGCCTGACATATTCTCTTTTTACCCTCAAAGGTAAATGGTTTTGTCACTACTGCAACTGTGAGACATCCTGCTTCTCTGGCTACATCTGCAATTATAGGTGCTGCACCAGTCCCTGTACCGCCTCCTTCTCCTAATGTTAAAAATATCATATCTGCATCTTTTACAACTTCTTTTATAGATTCTATTGACTTCTCTGCAGCAACTCTTCCGATTTCTGGATTTGAGCCTGCACCCAATCCAGTTTCACCAATTAATACTTTTTTATCTGCTGCTGACATCATCAAAGCCTGGGCGTCAGTATTTATCGCTATAAACTCACATCCGCTTAAATTGTCTTCCATCATCCTGTTTACAGCATTACTGCCTCCGCCTCCTACACCTATTACTCTTATAACTGCGTAATAACTTTTATTAAAATCAAGACTCAAAATAATCACCTGCTTTCATTTTTTAAAATTTTTAGTATAAATTCCTTGAATTTCCTCGCAAAATTATTTTTTTCTTTATTTTCCCCAATCTGGCTTATGTTAACATAGTTTTCCAGCTGACAGGCGTATTTTAATAAACCAACTCCTGTCGAATAAATTGGGTTATTTATAACTTCTGATG
>JAQVEM010000165.1 GCA_028697935.1 Actinomycetota bacterium | reverse complement strand
CTGCTAATATAACACCTTTCATTATATTTCTAATACTCCTTTTTTTTTATTAATCTTTTTTTACATAAATCTATTTATAATATAAAAAACAAAAACAACTACTGCTAAACATGTGCAATAGATAGCAAACACATTTAAATTCCTTCTTTTTACTATTTTAACTATAAACTTTATTGCAAACAACCCTGCAAGGTATGATGAAATAAAAGCGGCAATTAGACCCTGCACTACTTCCAGTCCTCCACTAAAAATAACATCTGATGAACGAAATAATTCAAGAATAAACGACCCAAAAATAATAGGAACCGAGAGTAAGAAAGAAAATCTAACAGCTTCATCTCTGCTGATTCCAAAAAATCTTGCAAATGATATAGTTGTGCCTGACCTTGAAATCCCGGGCAAAATAGCCACAGCCTGACCTATTCCAGTTATCAAAGCTATAAATAAATTAAAATTAACTTTGCCGGCTTTATCATCCTTATTATTTTTATGATCCTCATTACCAGCGCTAATATCATTTAAATCTATTTTACCTGTAAGTTTTTCTTCCGCTTCTTTATCACTATTAACCGGACTTTTTTTTATTTCTGGAGTATATTCTAACTGAAGGTTCCTGGTAGCTTCAATTCTTCTCCCCCTGAATTCTCCGGATACCAAAAATAATGCAGTAATAATCAAACACACTGCAACAATCAGGGGCTCACTAAATAAATTTTCTACATAATCATCCAGCAAAAATCCAACAATTGCGGCCGGAATAGTTGCTACAATTAAAAATATACCGAGTCTAAAGTTATTTGTATTTCTCCAGTCCCTCTTAAAAATACCCAGAACCAGAGCTTTTAATATTTCATATATATCCCTGTAAAAAATGGTAACCACAGAAGCAAGTGTTGCAAAATGAACAGTTACAGTAAAATATAGAGGCTGGTAATCCCAGCTAAAAAGGTATGGTAAAATAACCATATGTCCTGAGCTGCTCACAGGAAAAAACTCGGTAATTCCCTGAATAATACCTAAAATAATTGACTGTATAATATTCAACTTATATAATAGTTAGAATTCTTTTTTGGTAATTTATAATTAACTGTAAATATTAGCATAAAAAAAATTAAAAATAAAAAATAGATATCAGTATTTATATGGATTTTTCAAAATTTTTAGAATTTATATTGCCGCGGTTAGCAACTTTCTTTATTGCAATGACTCCTATCGGTGAACTAAGAGCATCAATTCCTGTTGCGCTTTCTTCCTACTCAATGAATATCTTTGAAACTTACATTATATCAGTACTGGGAAATATGGTACCGGTAGTTGCAATACTCTGGATTTTAGAACCTTTATCCAGATTTCTGATGAGTAGATTTAAAATTTTTGATAGATTTTTTACCTGGTTATTTAATCATACAAGACAGCGCCACTCAAAAAAATTTGAGACATATAAAGGTTTTGCACTCACAACATTTGTAGGAATACCATTACCTGTGACCGGGGGCTGGACAGGTGCCCTCATTGCCTTTGTTTTTGGTATTCCTCCTAAGAAAGCCCTGCTTCATATTTTTATCGGAGTTTTACTCGCAGGAATTATAGTAACAACAGTATATCAAACAGTAGGTTATGTAAGGTTTATTATTGCCGGGTAAACTTACTCTAAAGCAAAATCAATTATTAAAGAAAGTATATATAGAAGCAGGTATCAAATTTTACAGCAAAAATCCTGTTTTCTAATTAATTTTTTAATTGATAGGTTGTTTTCTTTCTGATACTTCTTTTCTTTTCACTTTGATTAATTTTGCTGTTTTTGCCAGACTTTCTTTTAAATCTACTTAAACAAGACTAAAGATTAGAAATTTTTGTATGCCTGTATAAAAAGTTAGTTTATTTTCCACTTATCATTATATTGTCAATAAGCAGAGAAGGACACCCAATATAACCCCCTGCAGGTGCAAACCACAGGTCATTTCCAATCTTTTTGATATTCCTGCAAAAACTTAATATATCAGTAGCTATGGTTACTTCTTTAACCGGATACTTGGGATTTCCATTCTCTACCCATAATCCCTTTGCTCCAACACTTATCTGCCCTGAAATTGGATTAACACCTGAGTGAAGGCCTATTATATCCATTACATAGAAACCACTACCCATATCCTTTAGAAGCTGGCTAAAATCAATATCTGATGATTCCATGTAAAAGTTTGAGATACCTACCTCCGGCACTGAACGGTAGGAAGCTCTCACGGCGTTGCCTGTTGACCGGGTTTTATCTTTTCTTGCGGTATAAGTATTATAAAGATATGTTTTTAGATAACCATTTTCAAAAACACACGTTTTACCTTTAATTACACCCTCACCATCAAATGGTCTTGACGAAAGCCCATCTGGTAATGTACCATCATCAAATATATTTATTTCAGACAAAAATATTTTATCACCAATTTTTCCTTCAAACAGCGATTTCTTTTTTTGAACTGTATCTGCTGTAATACCATCAGCTATAATGCCAAGAAACTGGGTAGAAACAACCGGGTCCAGAATAAGAGCAGCCTTTTGAGATTTTATTTTTTTACCACCAAGAATTAAAACAGACCTTTCAGCCGCTTTACCTGCAATTCTATCAAGGTCAAGGTCAGTCAGAGTACGTCCACATCCAAAAAAATCTCCTGTTGATGTATCGTCTTTTTCCCTTGAAATTGCATTAATATAAATAAAACATGAAGTTGTTTTATATTTATCACAGAATCCAGTGGAGTTTAGAATTGCAGTTTCATAAATACTATCATTATATATAACATTTTCTATATCAGTGATTCTTTTATCCTTATTTAAGGTTAAAATCTCTAATTTTTTTGAAAGGGCAATCTTGTCTTCTACGCTATAATCTAAAAAACTTTCTTTAAATAATAAGCTATCATCTATAAGTTTATTTTTAAAGACAATTTCTTCATCTTTTGGTAAATAATTATATTCATCTTTTTCTGTAACCTTACTGTTTAACACTGCTTTTTGGATACAATCTTCTATATTATTTTCTTCAAGTACGGTTGTATATGCATATCCAATTGATTTATCTTTAAAAACCCTGATTCCTATACCTGTAGAATCCGAAAACGATAAATTCTCTACATTTCCTTTAAAAATTTCTATTTCATTTTGAACCGAACTCGCAGTAAAAATTTCGAATTCATCCACATCATAATTTTTTATTTTTAAAGCAGTATCTTTACATATTTTTATTAACTGATTCCCACGTATTTTATATCTTACATCACTTTTCATTTATTTTTTTGTCCCCCCTACAGTAATTTTGCTTACTTTTATTGTAGGCTGACCTACTTCATTTGGAACTGATTGCCCATTTTTACCACAAAAGCCCGGAGCAAAATCAAGATTATTACCCACTGCTTCTATTTTCTTTAAAATATCAGGGCCATTCCCTATTAAAGTAGCATT
>JAQVEM010000164.1 GCA_028697935.1 Actinomycetota bacterium | reverse complement strand
AGCTTACATGTCTTTATATCTTCGCTCCCCAGATCAGGTCTTCTTCTGACAAAACGCAACTCACCAGCTTTTACATTATATAATACTACTGCCTCTTCGCTTCCATCCTCTGAACATTTTAGATTAAACCCAAACTCTACAGCTTTACAATTTTTAAGTTCAAATTCTGCTATTATCTCAAGACATCTATCTCGTGTTTCTTCAGGTAATTTTCTTAAACCGGAAGTTATTTCAATATCTTCCAACCTGATATGGGAATCACGCAGAATCTCAAGTTCTTCCACTGGCTGGAATCTAAGGTACCCTTCATTGTCAAGCTCTACAGTTCTGGGTATAGACATTGCTCCGCACCAGTTTCTTTCTGCTATAAAACCCGGTCTCATCCACCGTGGTATATAATTCCAGGCATTAATCCAGCCTATCATTATTCTTCTGCCCTTATCATCCATAAATGATTGAGTTATATAATAATCAAAACCATAATCTACTTTTCCTAAACTTTCCCATGTGAATTTAAATGTCCTGTAATTCATATCTCCTACAATATAAATTGTCTTACTATCACTCATTCCCATAGGCGAGAATGTGAGAATATATTTATCCTCTACCTGGAAAAAGTCAGGACATTCCCACATATACCCCAGGGAACTGTCACTTTCAGCAAGCACCCCTATATAATCCCATTTTCTCAAATTATCCGAACAATACAGCAAAGCATTCCCTTTCCCATCCTTACATGAGCCAATAACCATATACCATTTACCATTATGATTCCATACCCCGGGGTCTCTGAAGTCACTAGACCCATCTGGCGGTGGTTCCGTAATAACAGGATTACATTTATATTTCTCAAAAACAATTCCATCAGAGCTGGTGGCCAGACACTGGGATTGTATTAATTTATCACCCCTTGTTACAGCTCCTGTATAAATAATAGTAAGCATTCCTTTATCATCAACAGCACTTCCAGAAAAGCACCCACCTCTTTTATCTAAATCATAATTCTCACCGGGAGCAAGTGCTATTGGAAGATATTCCCAGTGCACAAGATCTTTACTTTTTGCATGTCCCCAGTGCATCATACCCCATCTTGGAGCATATGGATTATGCTGGTAGAACATATGATATTCGCCATTGAAGTATATTAAGCCATTTGGATCATTGAGCCAGTACGCCGGTGCCATAAAATGATATCTGAGTCTGTACCGGTCTCTTGCTACCTCATCCTTCACCATGTCTATAGATTTTTCAGCCTTCTTTAATAATCTCTGGTGCCTGATTTTATCCAGACTATTATTAATAATACAATCTCCTTTTAATTATTTGATGCTGAAAATTTTCTTTAAAAATTCTGCAGTTTCTACAATAGCAGGTCTTACGGCATTCGATATCGCATCCATTGTGAAAAATCCATGCATGAATTCTCTGTAACATCTTATAGTTACTAATACACCTGCCTCTGCCAGCTTTAAAGCATATGCGTGCCCTTCATCTCTTAGCACATCGTATCCTGCTGTAATTACATAAGCAGGTGGAAGATTTGAGAAGTCTTTTGCCAGAATTGGAGATACATAAGGATTAAAACACTCATCTTCACTATTAAGATATTGTTCAATTGCCCACGGCATATCTTCTGTATTCAGTAAATTACCAGTCCCAAATAATTTAAAGGACTCATAGCTGAAATTTGAAAGGTCGACCACTGGATATATAAGTACCTGGTACCCGATGGATGAAATTCCTCTATCTCTTGCCATATGCGTAACAACAGCAGCAATATTACCTCCCGCGCTATCGCCACACACTACAAGGCGTGACGTATCCAGACCATATCTACTACCATTTTTTATTGTCCATATCAGAGCAGAGTAACAATCTTCAACAGGTTCTGGAAATTTATGTTCTGGAGCCAGATGATAATCAACTGAAATTACGGCAAATGATGAAAGATTGGTAATCTGTGATAAAAAACTTTCATAAATCTTAAGATTTCCAAAAACCCATGCTCCTCCATGAAAAAATAATAAAACAGGTAAAGGTGATTTCCCCTCAGGTTTATACAAACGAAGAGTTATATCGCTTTTATAACCCTTAATAACAATATCTTGCTGATCAAACACTTTCTCCGATCTGGTTATTTCAGTATATGCAGTCTCATTAGCCAGAGCTCTTGCTTTTTCGATATCCGATATAGAATATACTGATGTTTGTTTTAACTTGACTTCTGTTAAATACTTTTTAAACTCTGGATCCATATTTTTTGTATCCATAAGTCCGGGTTCTCCTTTTTATGTCCTCGCTTTTATAAAAATATAGTTTATGTAACGGGCTGTATGTTAAAAACTTTATTATAAATGTTCGTATTTCACATATTAATTAAATCCCAGCAATAGTATTGCAATCACAGATTAGGTAGTTACTTTATTTGACACTCGCCAATTGCTGAATCCATAATTTAAAAAAACTCACTGGATATCTTCAAGTACAACATGTTTTTTTACTTCAGGGTCAAAATAGGTAATACTAAATTTATATGTTCTCAAATTTGCCTGAAGTTTTGTTTCATATTTTCCTTTCTGCCACAGGACTGTCAGCAGGCAATCATCTCCATCTTCAACTACCTTAAAATCTCCGTTAAATGCAGGGTACGCATTGCGAAACTTCATAAGGTTTAATAATTTTCTTATTACCGGTCTCTGGAGATTTTCCTCAATCTCTTCCCGCGTATAATAATGACGGTTAATATTTCTACCTTCTTTAGTGGCCTCAAGAAGCTCAATATCATTCTCTCCGGCCAGTAATCCTACATAATAGACCTGGGGAATTCCAGGAGCGAAAAATTGAATAGCTCTTGCCAGTAGATAGGCATCATCATTATTTCCCAGAGCTGAATAATAAGTGCAGTTAATCTGGTAGATATCAAAATTTTTATAAGTTGTTGTCAAATTATATAAATTTTTTACATAAGTCTCTTTTGAAAATATATTTTCCTTCACATGCTCAATTTCATCATCAGATAATAGATCATAAACATCTACAACTCCGATACCATCATGGGTATCAAGAGTAGTAAATTGTTTCCTCGGGCATTGTTTGAGCCAGCTTACAAGCCTTTTTTTTGAGCCATTGTACAATGTATGCAATACCAGCATGGGTAATGCAAAATCGTATACCCAGTAACCTCTTTCAGCAAGTTTCATTTGAATTGAATAGTGCTCATGTATCTCGGGTAGTATTTCAACATCATAGGGCTTCAGGATAGTTTGCACATAATCTAAAATTTCCCACACATCAGGCTCTATAAAAAAACAATTAGTCCCTGCTTTTTTTATTGTATAGCCAAAAGCATCAAGCCGGATAACAGAAGCACCTTTAGCAGCAAGATACGTCAGAGAGTCTTTAATAAATTCCCTTGTTACTTCAGCTTTCACATTCAGGTCTACCTGCTCTTCACCAAAAGT
>JAQVEM010000163.1 GCA_028697935.1 Actinomycetota bacterium | reverse complement strand
CGGTAATATAGTCTCTTATATTTTCAACATAAAGAGAATAGGAATTCAGCCATGATATTGCCGGAAATTGTCGGCTGTACGCAAGGTGAGCCTCGAGAGACCAGAAGACTTTCACTACCCGCAGCGTCGCCTGCACTACAGGATCAGACAGGTCTCCTCCCGGGGGTGATACCGCTCCAATAACAGATAGAGCGCCTTTCCTCTGCTCTCCAGTTGTATTAAGACAATTTACCATTCCTGCTCTCTCGTAAAAAGAAGCAAGCCTTGCACCAAGATATGCCGGGTATCCTTCTTCACCAGGCATCTCTTCCAGTCTGCCTGAAATTTCCCTCATTGCCTCTGCCCACCTTGATGTTGAATCAGCCATTAAAGCCACTGAATATCCCATATCCCTGAAATATTCGGCTATTGTTATTCCTGTATAAACCGATGCTTCCCTTGCAGCAACAGGCATATTGGAAGTGTTAGCAATCAGAACTGTCCTTTTCATAAGAGGAACTCCTGATTTCGGGTCAACAAGTTCGGGGAACTCCATAAGAACATCCGTCATCTCATTACCCCTTTCACCACATCCTACATAAACAATAACCTCCGCATCAGCCCATTTTGCAAGCTGATGCTGAATTACTGTTTTACCAGAACCAAACGGGCCCGGTATGCATGCAGTACCACCTTTTGCAATCGGGAAAAGCATATCTATAATTCTCTGGCCTGTAAATAAAGGCATATCAGGGGTTAATTTATTTAAATACGGCCTTGGTTTTCTTACCGGCCACTTTTGCATCATTGTGACTTCCACGTCATTATTTTCACTCTTTATAATAGCCACTACATCTTCAACAGTAAACTCACCGGCCTTGATCGATTTAACTTCACCACTTACTCCTTCAGGAACCATTATATAGTGCTTAATTATTTCTGTTTCATCAACATAACCCAGAAAATCACCATGACCTACAATATCACCTTTTTTTGCAAGTGGTTCAAATTTCCATTTTTTTTCTCTATTTAGAGCAGCTGCCGTTATTCCTCTTGATATAAAATCACCGGCTTTCTCATATATGTCATTGAGAGGCCGTTGTATTCCATCATAGATAGACTGAATCATACCCGGTCCAAGCTCAACCGTTAGAGGTTCACCTGATTGGTATACTGGCTCTCCTACTCCTATGCCCTCAGTTTCCTCATATACCTGAATGGAAGCAAGATCTTCATTTAATTCTATTATTTCTCCCATTAACTTTTTGTCCGAAACATAGACAATGTCAAACATCCTGGAATCCTCCATATTTTCAGCCACAACCAGAGGTCCTGCAACTTTGACAATTTTACCTGTACTACTCATTTATTTAACTCCTATATTACTAACTTTTACTCTCCTTGTTAGAATCAGACAGTATATCTGCTCCAACAGCCTTGATTATTATTCTTCGTAAATTTTTCAATGCATAATCATTTCTTTTACCGGCACCGGGAATTACCACAATAGAAGGCTGGAATCTATCTTCATATTCTTTTATAACATGGTCAAGTTTTAATGCCATTGATTCAGTTATAAAAATAATTCCATAGCCGCTGTCTGCAAGTTCCTTTAATTTTTTTGCAGCTTTAGCAGATCCTTCTGAATTATCTTCCACCGGGAATACTTCAATTCCTGCCGCCATAAAAATAAGCATTATATCTTTTTCGCCCAGTGCAGCTATTTTTTCAGCCATTTATACCAGTATCCTATCTTTAATTTTCTCCGCACTAATGCCATAAAAGACACCATCAAAAATAATATTTAAATTTTTTAGTTCAATTTTCTTTCTTAAGAAAAACTGGAAAATCTTTTCCACATTGGAAACTGTGTATTTTAAAGGTTCAAAGAATTCAATATAAAAAAGAATCTCTTCCTTATCAAAAGAAACAAAAGAGTTCTGTGAATTCAGAACATTAGCTCCTTTTGTTACTATATCAGCATAATCTGACTGTTCCATTTTTTTAAAAAATAAGTCTGCTGTTTGTTCATTTCTGAACCTGAACATTAATTCCACAGGAATAAATCCATTATCATGTAAAAAAAGGGCGGGGTCTAAGTCTTCATTAAGATATTTATTCCTATAAATATTTTTTATATTCAATATATCAACAACATGTCTGAGATAATCCATAATTAGTCTGCTCTGTATTTTTTTTATGTAATTAAAAAGTTCCTGCAAATAGAATTTTTCAATTTCAAACTCTAAAAGACGGTTATTTTTTTGTCTTTCCATTGCTTCCGCTGCAAATCTGAGTGTATTAGAAACAGGACTGCTTATTTCTCCATAATCACCAGTTACAGTAGCATCCCGTAGTTCTTCGTAAGAATAAAATACAGGTATATAAAGTTCCTCCAGATTTACATCCATAATAATTGACTTAATGACTGTTTTTATATTATGCAGATTTTCCTCAAAAAATAAAAGCTCTCCAACAGGCCTGTGATTGAGCTTCAGCCATTTATCCAAAAAGTCAGCAATACCTTTATACTCTCCCAGTATAACCGGCTCAAAGCTTGCTGAATCTTCTACTTCACTTGCATAATCTGCATATACTGTATCTCTTAGCACCCTTATAAATTCATCCAGTCCACTGGCTTCAATAAACCTTTCAATTTTACTCTTGTCTATAAATTCTGCTTCTTTTGCTTTTAACCGGGCACATGTAAAAAGATAAAAACTGTCATCTTTTATGTCATAATCTAATAGTTTCAACTATCATTACTCCTTATAGAGTCATAATACGTCCTTAACTTCACTCTTTATCACCATCGCCACTAAATAAGTATGATGCTGCCTCCATTCTTATATCATCAATGTTTGAATCAATCAAAATATCAGGAGCGATGTTATATTCAGTTTTACCTTTTATTATCCTGATTCCTCTTTTGAAATCAGGCTTTTCTTCCGATTTTTTAAAATCACCAATAGATTCAATAATCTCACCATTAATATTGTTTTCTTCGCTTCCTATTATGTAATACCCACTATCTATATTCAGATTTTTCAGGCTTTTTATAATAAATTTTTTATAATCTTCCCTGTCCATATTAAGAAGCTTTTTCTTTGCTTCACCTATTACATCATCGATAAGATTAATTTTATACTCCAGTATCCCCTGGTCCAGCTCAGACTTTATTCTTGATAATTCAATATTTAAAATCTCTTTATACTTATGCCAGGCTTTTAGTTTACCTTCACGATGTATTTCCGTAGCTTTTTGCTTTGCTTCCTCTATTATATCCTGAGCTTCTTTTCTTGCTCTTTCCAGTTCAAATTCTCTCTCTTTTCTGGCATCATCAAGGATTTTTCTGGAAACATTGTCCAGCTTCTGTATATTTTGCTGCATATTAATCCACCTGTTAAAATTTAATCAGATTATTTAGAAAGATAGTTGCAAGAAGGCCCAGCACAGCATAAGTTTCTACCATTGCTGCATAGATAAC
>JAQVEM010000162.1 GCA_028697935.1 Actinomycetota bacterium | reverse complement strand
GATTATTTCCCTCAACATATTTTTGCATATAATCAGTTCGTGTTATTGTAACTTCAATTCCATTATTAAAATCAAAGTCAGGAGAATCTGTACCGTGAATAATTTCTTCAGGCATATAGCGATAAAATATATGATATTCATTTACTTCAATATGAAGCAATTCATACCCGGGAAATTCTACTGCAGGTTCATAGAAATAATCTATGTCCTGTAATTTATTTCGTATGTAAACATCATTGGTTGAGTCAGGGGATTTTGCTTCTTTAATTGCATTTATTAACTCCTCAGTAGATTTTACAACAACTGGAACTTCTTCAACTTCAATATTACCCTGTTCTAAATTTTGTTCATCAACGGTTTCGTGGTTACCGGTACTAATAGCATTTATATTAACGTCTTCTTTGGGTCCAGTATTTATATCAGAACTAATAACCTCACCAACAATCCAGTAAGGACCATTACAACCATCTGGAAGTTCCTGCCTAATAATATTTTTTTCAATATGTTTCTTTGCTTCTTCTTCAGGAAGAGCAACTTCACCTCCACCAATATCTATATAGCCTCCCACACATGCTACAACCTGGCCTTTATCGTTTATTATCTGTATTTCTTCACCATCTGTATGAAGTGAATATCCATAAGGCCAGATGAGTAAATATCCCTCTGCACGCAGGCAACCATTATCATCCATCTCTAATTTAACGTTCTCCATTAATGCTTCCATTCTATCCATACCTGGCTTTTGTACTGGAAAGTAAGGAACCGATGATGAAATATTTGAGGAAATATTACTGCATGAAACTGCAGTTATTAAAACTGTAATTAATACACATAAAAGCAGGGGTATCTTACATTTAGCTTCCGGTAACCTGCCAGATAGACTGGTAAATTTTTTATATCCATGCTTATTTATATATCTCATATGCTCTCCTTTATATTTTGATTGCTATTAGTAATTTAGCATTATTTTAAGAAAGACTCTTTTCCCTATTAAATTCAATTTCTACTTAACCTCATTATATAGTTAAAGGTGAATAATTATTTATTTACTTTACTCTACAATTTATCTTCTTTAATAACTTCGTTACATATATTTGATAAATGTTACCTGTAAATTAAGGTAAGGAAGACAAAAATAGACTAATAAGTACCATACTTGCTGGTATTAGTTTTATGCTACCTCCGTAATATCTATAATTATAATGACCTTCTTTAGGATATCGGGGATACTGGTTTTTAGTTTCATACTCTACTAATAATGCTACTGATTGTATGTTAAAACCTTGCTTTGCCTGGTAAAAAATCTTTCATCAAAATTTATTGCAAAATACTGTAAGCTACTTGAACTGTGAGACTGATCCTGGTTTCTCCAGGGCTGATTGGCGTTAGGTATTCTTTAGCAAGTGCTATATCTTCCTCCATAGATTCTATCAATTTGGGAATTGGGGTTTGGATGCCCTCGGAGATATAGGTTGCTTTACCTAAAGTGACCCCAGCAAGCTCAGCCAGTTGTTTTGCTTTGGCTTCGGCATCAGCCATCGCCTCTCCCCTCAGATCCTTATAGTAAGTGGATGGGTCTTCCACAGAGAAGCTTACATCATGTATGCGAACAAGATCTCCTCCAGCCTTGGCGGCAGCGTCAATAATAGCACCAACCTTATCTATATCCCTTATCTTAGCAGCCACTGTATTAGTTACCTGGTAGCCAATTACAATTTCCTCATCTTTATCATCATCCCATTTTGTCATTTGGTAAATGCTAAAGTATTGGGTTTGAATATCTTCATCGTCCACGCCATTCTGCTTCAATGCTGCCATCACCTTATCCATGGCTTCGTTTGCCTCAGCTTGAGCCTCGGCTACACTATCTTTTTGTGCTTGAACGCCAAGATCCAAGGTAGCAATATCAGGCTTGGTGCTTATCTCTCCCTTTCCAGTAACCCAAATCCCTTCTTGCTGGATGCTCTGGTTCACCTGTAAATCTTCAGGCAACCCTATTGAGCTGGCACTGCCCTGGCTACAGCCGCACAGGCCAACCATTGCTAGCACTAATGCTAAACCTATAACCATTAACCAATTTTTTTTCATTTTCATTTCATAAACCCCTCTAATAAAGTTAATAATAATATTTATCTTAATAATTTATTTTTCTCAATAACTTTGCTATATATATTCGAAAAATATCATATTTAAATTAAGGCAGGCGGAGATAATAAATAATTCTCTTTTGAAAGGATTTTAATATTTAGAGAAAATTCTCTTAGGGAGACCTTTTACTGCCTGTTAAATTCTTTCTCTATAATTTCTATAAGGTAATCAGATTCCGGCTGAATTGATACATATAAAGGGCCATCCTGGTACTCCTGATGGTACCCACTCTGATTTGGGCCAAAAATTGCCCTCCAATCAGGTAAAGGGAATAATATTTTTGTATAATTCTTTTCATAGCGGTATTCATAGCACGAATACACAGTTTTAATTTCTTTATTATATATAAACTCTATAGCAAATTTATTACTTTTAATATCATCTATAAACTCATCTGATATTGCTTCTTCTGCTATTTCAGAGTCATTTTTGAATCTTTCATTCGTTATGTAGACAATTTTATTGTATGTCTCAGTATTTTTCTTAACAGTTATCTGCTCACCTTTATTATATAAAATTATCTCATCAGGCATCTCAAAATATTTAGATTCGGTAATTACATAATATTCCATATCTTCAGCTTCTTTTTCGTTTATAGTTTCTCCTTCTGGTTTTTCTTTATCTTCTTCCATTTCTACCTCTATTGCATCTTCTTCAGAAGGCGTAAAACTACACCCCTCTAAGGATACAAATAGTATAATAAGAAATAAAGGTACATGTAACAAGGTTCTATTTATCTTCACTGTTTTTCTCCAATATAGCTATATTAAGTTAAAGAAATATTATAAAAATATTTTTATTACCTCTACCAGTTTTTATTTAAAATTTTTATTAATCTATTCAGTTCTACTTGCAGTTAAAACCTCACCGGTAATGGCATCAATCGTAGCTGAAAATCTCATCGGACCCCATTCCCTGTTTATTTCAACATTATCGATATCTACTGACCATTGAAGTCTATTTCTAATTACAGTTAGCTCTGCAGTAACTTTATGTTTGTCTCTCTCGTCTAAATTAGCTTTAAATTCTTCTGGTTTTACAGGTTCTTTATCAAGATATACTCCGCTATCACCCGGAGGTATCGGCTCATCAGTCCAGCCCATTGCCTGCGCTTTTTCATCAACTGTATCTTCTAACATCTTTTTTTCTGCTTCTATTATTTCTTTTACCATTTTTTCTGCTTCTCTATATGCAATATCAATAGCTTCCTCCCTTATTATCACTGGTTTTTGCATAGCAACTTCATGATTTCCTTCTATAGCACAGTAGAAAGGGATTTCTCCGTATTTATCAACGTGTATATCAATATAATATCCAGTATAAGTTCCTTCCTTATTTTTCTG
>JAQVEM010000161.1 GCA_028697935.1 Actinomycetota bacterium | reverse complement strand
CAGATAGTGAAGAATCTATTGAGAATCTTCAGCTTAAACTGGGAGAAGAATACAAAACAGGCTCTGAACCAAAATTATATTCAATATCTGAACTCAGTAAAAAATTTAAATTATCACAATCTTTTATTAATGATTTGATTGATAATGGTATTATTGAATGGCAAGAAAAAAATGGTAAATACTCAATAGATGAAAATGATGCTGAAATTTTAGAGCTTCTTAGCGACCTTTCCAGGTACGGAATACATGTAAAGCATCTAAAATTATTTGAAAATTTTGCCAGCCGGCAATCTGCTTTTATTCAGCAGATCGTTCTTCCTGTTGCTATGTCCGGTAAAAAAGATTCTTACAAAAAGACTCTAAAGAACATAAATAAGCTTGAAAGATTACTATGTGATTTTCATGAACTACTGGTAAAGAAAGAAAACAGGAAATTTCTAGAAAAATATAAATGATGCATAAAATCTCTCCCGCTCTAACTAAAAGAAAAATAAAAATATTTAATATAGTTCTGTATTTTTTAGTTTTCTTTTTTTTATCTTCTTCTTTTTTATTCCAGACACCGCAAAAAATTTTTTGTGAACCTGATAGTACTGAACCCAATAACACATTAAATAAAGAAGAAATTAATATATCCGCAGAATCTGCTGTGATTGTAAATTATGATACAGGCGAAATCTTATGGGAAAAAAATTCTACAAAAAAAATGTATCCAGCTAGCCTGACAAAAATGTTATCATCGATAATTGTTATTGAAAATGTTGATGATTTAGAAGAAATAATAAAAATACCGGCAAATGCCTCCGGTAGGAATCATTCCGCGTTTAAATTTAAAACAGGTGACAGAGTAAGCATTCTTGATCTGTTAAAGGCTTCTCTTATAATTTCACATAATAATGCTATAGTCGCACTTGCAGAGTATGTTTCGGGCAGCAGTGAAGATTTTATAAAGCTAATGAATGAGAAAGCAAGAGAAATAGGGGCATACAATACTACCTTTCAGAATGTAAACGGGCTTGATAGTGAATCCCCGGACCATAAATCTACAGCAGAAGACCTTGCAAAAATTGCATCTTATTGTATGAAAAATGACCTTTTTAGAAAAATAGTCAGTACAAAAAATGATACCATTAAAATAGGCAGTAAAGAAATTGAAATTACAAATACAAACAATCTTCTTGAATATGATTATATAAGTGGAATAAAAACTGGCCTTACAAATAATGCAGGATACTGTATAGCTCTTTATTCAGAAAAAAATGATCTAAGACTTATAACAGTTATTTTAAATAATAAAACTATTGAGGAAAGAGACGAAAACTCATTAAGATTACTGGAATGGGCTTATGATAATTTGAAATATACAAAAATTGCTGATCAGAAAAAACCTGTTACTACTATAAGTTTGGGAAGTCAGACAATAATAAATATAGACTTATATCCGGAAACAGATTACATTGATGTGATAAATATAAACAGTGACACAGTAGATATTAAAAATAGAATAAAAGATGAAATAAGCCTTCCTGTTAAGAAAAATGAAGTAATGGGCTATATGGATATATATGTTAACGGAAAAAAAATAAAAGAAATTCCTTTAATATCCCATGATTATATTGGAGAAGGGTTTATCTACCAGGAATTAACAGACACTGGCACCAGTACAGAGCATACTTCATTTATAATAATTAGCGTAGCACTATTTTACTTTTTAATATTTCTAATTATAATAGTGAGAAATTTATTTTTAAGAAAAAATATGTAACAAAATTAAATGGAGGTATTCTAAATTGAAAAATAATATCGAAAAGATATTCACAGTTATTTTATTAATTATATCAATACTATCTTTTTTACTTTTTATGGGTTGTGCTGTTGGGAGTCAATCTGAAGAGCAACCTGGTATTCCAGAATCTGAAGATGAAATAACAGATGAAGAATCGACAGAACCCGTTGATGAAGATAAAATTGCCGGAATGGAGATAACTGGCAACATTAATATATTAAGTGGATATGAAATTTCAGATACAGTACTTGACAGCAGACCGATTGCAATAATGGTTGAAAATAGTCCTGACTCAAGACCGCAATCAGGTCTTATTTATGCTGACATGGTTTACGAAGTAGTAGATGAGGGTGGAATTACAAGATATGTTGTTTTGTTTTCTTCCCATGAAGCTGAAATAGTAGGTCCTGTTAGAAGTGCGAGAATATATTATGCTGAAATAGCAAGAGGCTTTGATCCAATTTATGTGTTCTGGGGAACATATCCGGAGGGATATGAAGCCATAAAAACTATGGATCTTGACCTTCTTGATGGAAATAGCGATGCTTATGTTCCGTACACAAATTCTGGTTGGAGAGACTATAGTAGAAGCAACATAACCGAACATACTGCTTTTATGTCAACTGTTAAATTAAAAGAGGATGCTGCCAGACAGGGTTATTCTCTTGAAGGAGGCCAATCTCCATTAAGATTTAAACTAGATGCTGTGGATTCTGAAAGAGGAAATATTTCAAATATAACCATTAATTTTTCTCATGATACTTTCAGGGTCGATTTTAAATATGATAATGCAAATAATAATTATTTAAAGTTTGTAGGTGGCTCTCCTCATACCGATTATGAAACGGGGAAACAGATTACAGTAAACAATGTTATTGTAATGATAACTGATATATATGGGCCGATTGATGATTCGGGTCATATGGTAGTAAGAACTACCGGGACAAGTGACACAGGTAAAGCATTTTTCTTTATGGATGGAAATGTAACAGAGGGAACCTGGGAAAGAACTTCTATTTTTGACCCATTTAAATACAGGGATAGCGAGGGTAACTTAATGTTATTTAATAGAGGTTCGACATGGGTCTCAATTATACAGGATCCGGCAAGGTTAACTTATTAATTAAACTTAAGCAAAATTTAAAAGGGTATATAAAGGAAGATTATTTTTGGGTAAAGAATCTGAAGAAGAACTTACAAAAAATGCAATACTGGGAAAAGAGTTATTTTCTGAAGCAGATTTAAAAAAAAGAGTAGCTGAGCTTGGAAGAGAAATAACAAAAGATTATAAACATAAAAATCTGCTTGCTGTTTGTATTTTAAAAGGAGGAGTTATATTTTTAGTTGACTTAATAAAGGAAATTGACCTGCCCTTGAGTATTGATTTTATGAGTATTTCTACATATGGTATTGGGAATACCTCTACAGGTGTGGTAAGAATCACAAAAGACCTTGATGAGTCAATAGAGGGCAGGGATGTATTAATTGTAGAAGATATTATAGATACCGGGTTAACTATAAGCTATCTTCTGAGAAACTTAAGATCAAGATTTCCAAAAAGTATAGAAATATGCACACTTCTTGATAGAGATGTAAGAAGAATAGTTGATATAAAAATTAAATATGCTGGCTACAGGATAGGGGAGCAATATATAGTAGGCTATGGTCTTGATTATAAGCAACAATTTAGAAATCTAAATCTATATATGAATTAAAGCCAGGAACA
>JAQVEM010000160.1 GCA_028697935.1 Actinomycetota bacterium | reverse complement strand
CTGGTAAATTTCATTAAAGCTCCATCTCCAGGTTCTGTACTTATCTCTGCGATAGAAATACAGTTTGTTGGATTTTATGTTTTTTTCTATAAAGGATAAAAGAGTAGAATTCATATTATTTTTAACCTCTTTTAAATAGCCTCTTTAATTGACTCTTTTTAAATGGCCCCTCTTAAATAACCTCTTTTAAATAACCCCTCTTAAATAATCTCCTTATAAATAGCCTTCTTAATTAACTCCTCTTAAATAAATTTAACCCTCTCAGGTAATTTAACCCTTCCTGGGCAAATTTGAAATCAACTGGCAGGGTCAGGTGAATTGAGTCTTTAGTTTCTACCTGAATTATTTTCATGGTATAGATATTTGCTTAATAATTAATTACTTAATAATTACTTAATAATTAATATATCTTTTAATGGGAGTCTTTTTCGTGGCTTTGGAACATAGCTTTCATCTCTATAGCCGATGGCAAGGATTGATATAATTTTCCACATCTCCGGTATATCCAGTATTTTTTTAATCTTTTTTTCATTAAACCACCCTATCCAGCACGATGATAGGCCAAGCTCTTCAGCTGCTAGCACTATATGCTCTGAGGCTATTGCTGTGTCTATAATATGATAGCTTACTCCTGAAACAGATTCTGAAATAAAACTGGTTACAGGGTTCTTTCTAACCGAACAGCATATTATAAGAAGAGGTGCAGTTCTTGCCCATTTGTTAATAGAACCAAGACTGTTACTTGTAATTTTTTTAAGCAACTCTTTGTCTTTTACAGCTATAAATCTCCACGGCTGTCTGTTTGTGGCAGAAGGTGCGAAAGATGCAGCTTCAATAATACGGATGATTTTATCATCTTCAACAGGCGTGTCTTTAAATTTTCTTATGCTTCTTCGTTTTTTTATTATATCAATTACGCTGCTCATGGTAGTTTAATTTGCTTAAAAATTATTATATTAGCACTTAAAAAATTACATTAATACTGTAACAATAGAAACAACATAATAATAACATATTTTATGCTGCCGTATAAATCGGAAGTTGACATATAAATTAGAATGCAGATTAGAATGCAGATTTTATTTTATAATTTTTGTTATAATCATTACATAGAATGAACTATTTAAGAGTTGTGTTTACAGCTCAAGTTTTTAAAGATGTGGCGCAATAATACAATGGTTGCTATAAAAAAACATCACCAGTGGGACCTGAATTACAGGGAAGCAGTAAAACTTCAAAAAAAGCTTTCGGGAAGCGTTATATTAAGTGATGGATTTAGCAGGGTTAAAAAAATTGCCGGTGTTGATGTAAGGTATGTAAAAAATTCTGATAAAATTTTATGCGCTGTCCTTGTTTTTTCTTATCCTTCGCTTGAGATAATAGAAGAAAAGTATGTCTTTTCTAAGGTTACTTTTCCTTATATCCCGGGGCTTTTGTCTTTCAGAGAGGGACCTGTGGTGGAGAAATGTTTTGCAAAAATAAATAATATACCAGACCTTGTTTTCTTTGATGGCCACGGGTACTCTCATCCGAGGAGGTTCGGACTTGCTTCACATATGGGCGTTATACTGGATATCGCTTCTATTGGCTGTGCCAGGAGTTTGCTCTGTGGAAATTATGACAAATCATCCCTTCATGAGGAAAAGGGGAGTTACTCTTATATTATTGATGGAAATGAAATAATTGGAGTAGCATTAAGAACAAGAGGTAATACAAAACCGGTATTTGTTTCTGCTGGAAATAAAATATCTCTTGAATCTGCCGTAAAATACACACTTTTGGTTTCCAAATACAGAATACCGGAGCCAGTGAAGCTTGCCCATAATTTTTTAAAAAATATTAATGTAGTTTAATTTCAAAATTTTTTTCTGGCACTCATTTTTTTGATTGCTTATTGTATAAATTTTTACTAAAATATCTTGAAGTGTCTTAAGGCCGTAAGGCCTTTTAGAACGTATAGCTATTTTATTATTTTATTTATTTATTTTAAAAGGAGGTATTTGTGTCCGGTCAGATGTGGGTAAGGATTATTCCTTTCATTGGTGCTGCTATAGCTCTGATTGTAGCCCTGATATTCTTTTTGCTTATAAAAGATAAAAGTAAAGGCTCAAAGAGAATGGAGGAAATTTCACGAAATATTTTTGTGGGAAGCAGGGCATATCTAAATCAGCAGACAAAGATAATGCTTATTTTCATGGTTGTCCTTTGTATTCTTTTAGGTATTATGGTTAAGTTTGAATATCTATCTCTTGTTTCAATTCCAGCCTTTATAAGCGGTATGGTATTCAGTATATTAATTGGTTATGTAGGAATGTGGGTATCCACAACATCAAATGCAAAGGTAACAAGTGCGGCAAAAGATAAGGGTCTGGGAGAAGCAATGAATATAGCGATAACAGCAGCTTCTTCAGCAGGGATGGTTCTTGCATTTGGAGTATTATTATACACAGCTTTCTGGTTCAATATTCTTTTCTGGTGGTATGGGAAATCTACACCTGATATGATTCAAAATCTTTCACAGGTTGTAAATGTTTCGGTAACATTTGTTATAGGTGCAAGCTTTGCAGCGTTCTTTATGAGAACCGGTGGTGGAATATTTACCAAAGCTGCTGATATGGGTGCAGATTATGTGGGTAAAGTTGAATCAGGCTTAAAGGAAGATGACTACAGGAATCCCGCTACAATAGCAGATAACGTGGGTGATAATGTTGGAGACGTCGGTGGGATGATGGCAGATAGCCTAGAGTCATGGCTTGGCGCTATAGTTGCTGCCGAGCTTCTCGGATTCCTTGCATTTAAGAATCTGGCACCTGTTTTAAACAGTGTGCTGCTGCCAATACTTATCTCCACAGCCGGGGTAGCTGCCTCGCTTATTGCTATATTTGTTATTAAACTCGTTATAAGAGAGTATAAAGAGAACGTTACGGTGAGTATTCTTACTGCTACAACATTATCAGGTCTACTGATTACTGTGATAGGAATTGTAATATTTTCTTACTTTATAATAAGATATACCATGGGCCCGGAATATAATTTCCTGTTTTATGCTTCAAGCGGTGGAATAGTTGCTGGATTTCTTATTGGACTTTTTACACTTATTTATACTGATTCAAGATACAGACCAACAAGAAATATAATGAATAGTGCAAAAAGTGGTCCTGCAACTTATGTTGTAAATGGTCTTGCATATGGTATGGAATCAACCATACTTCCTGCATTAACAATAATCGGAACAATGATTTTTAGTTTTCATATCTGTCAGGGTAGTTCGGATTTTACAATGGGGCTGTATGGTGTATCAATGGCTGCTGTAGGCATGCTTGCAACCGCGCCTTTTGCTGTAACAATTGATGTGTACGGGCCGATAGCTGATAATGCAGGTGGTATAGCAGAAATGGCTGAGCCGCAGTATATTCTAAAAATAGAGATGAGATAACCTTATTCCTGGTTAATAAAAACCTTGAAGAGAATATCCCCTGCAAATTAACCCTTTCCGAAGTTTCATGTTCAGACATTATTGAATGGGTTA
>JAQVEM010000159.1 GCA_028697935.1 Actinomycetota bacterium | reverse complement strand
AGAATCTCTTGAATTTCATAAAAAATATAAAGGTAAGATTGATGTAATAAGCAAAATAAAGATCGAAGACGAACACGATCTTTCGCTTGCCTACTCTCCCGGGGTTGCTGAGCCATGTCGCATAATCGCAAAAAATCCAGATGAGCTAAATACATATACATCAAGGGGGAATATGATTGCTGTAGTTTCCGATGGTTCAGCTGTACTGGGATTGGGAAATATTGGAGCAAGAGCTGCGCTTCCGGTAATGGAAGGGAAATGTGTATTATTTAAAGAATTTGGTGGCGTATCGGCATTTCCTGTATGCATAGACAGTCAGGATAATGAAAAAATAGTTGAAACAGTAAAACTATTAGAACCATCATTTGCAGGGATAAATCTTGAAGATATTACAGCTCCAAGATGTTTTGATATCGAAGAGAGATTAAAGAAAGAGACCGGTATGCTTATATTTCATGATGATCAACATGGCACAGCTGTTGTGACTCTTGCCGGGTTATTTAATGCATTAAAATTACAAAAAAAGGATATAAGCGAAGTAAAGATCGTAATAAATGGTGCAGGAGCTGCCGGTACCTCCATTGCTGATTTACTTGGATATATAGGAGTATCCAATATAATTGTATGTGATAGAGAAGGAATAATATGCAGAGGAAGGGAAAATTTAACTAAATCCAAGAAAAAACTGGCAGAATCTACTAATTTAAATAATATTACAGGCAGCCTTTCCTGTGCGCTTGAAGGTGCTGATGTGTTTATAGGGGTTTCTGTAGAAAATGCTCTGACTCCAGATATGATAGAAAAGATGAAGGCCGACCCTATTATATTTGCTCTCGCAAACCCTGAACCAGAAATTAGACCAGAGCTTGCTAGAAAGTGCGGGGTGAAAATTATTGCAACTGGAAGAAGCGATTACCCGAATCAGGTTAATAATGTGCTGGCATTTCCCGGAATATTCAGAGGAGCTCTTGATGCAGAAGCATTAGAAATAAACATGGAAATGAAAATCGCTGCTGCAAAGGCAATCTCAGAAATAATAAAAGATGACTTAAGAGAAGATTATATTATCCCCAAACCCTTTGATAGAAGGGTCCTGCCTGCAGTGGCGGTAAGTGTGGCAAAGGCTGCGGTAGAAACTAATAATGTAGCTGGCGAAGTGGATCTGGAATTTATTAGAAAAAAGGCAGAAAAAATCGCAATTTATAAATAGAAATTAATAATATATTTATATATTCTATTTTTAAAGGTCAGGTTTAATATGATAAATACCGGGCAATACAGATATTTTAAACCATTATGAAAAATAGCATATAATAGTATAAAATTGTTTGGAGAAGCCCTGGTCCTTATGTTTTGAATTAAAAAATATTTAAAGGAGTTTTTATATGAAAGCTCTGGTAATTGATAAGCCAGGTCAGGCTTTTGTTAGAGAAACACAATATCCCAGACCGGCTGGTGATGAGGTTGTTATAAAGGTAAAGAATTGTGGTATCTGCGCTACAGATTTACATATATATGGTGGTGACTATGTTGGGTCTTATCCGGTTATTCCAGGCCATGAAATGTCTGGAGTTATAATTGAAATCGGTACCGATGTTCCGGATGTAGCCGGACTTGAAGCAGGAACAAGGGTTACAGTGGACCCAAATATTTATTGTGGTTCATGTTACTTTTGCAGGACTAATCGCTCTAATCACTGTTTGAACTGGAATGCTCTTGGTGTTACAAAGAATGGTGGTTTTGCTGAATATGTAGCAGCACCTTATAGAAATGTCTACAGAATTCCCGATAATATGTCTTTTATAGAAGCAGCTTTTGCTGAACCGGTGTCCTGTGTGGTTTATGGATTAAAGAGATTAAAAATAACAGGTGGAGACAGTGTATTAATTTTTGGAGCCGGTCCAATTGGACTGCAAATGGCGCAATTAGCAATGCACGGAAATGCTGCATCTGTTACTATAGTAGATTTAAAAGAAAATCGCCTCAGGTTAGCGAGAAAACTCGGTATTAAAAATACAGTTTTGTCAGGTGATGGGTTACCACAGATATTAAAAGACATTGCTCCTCTTGGCTTTGATGTTGTAATAGATGTTACAGGTGTGGCTGCGGTATCGGAGATGACTATTAACTATGTGAAAAATACTGGAAAGATTATGTTTTTTGGAGTATGCTCTCCGGAAGATAAAATTATGTTGAGTCCATTTGAAGTTTATAAACGTGATCTTGAAATATATGGCTCTTATGCATTATGTCAGACTTTCTATCCTGCACTGGATCTTATAAATAATAGGATACTCGATGTTACATCACTTGTCTCAAGCTGTATTTGTCTTGGTGATTTACCCGGCGTGCTGAAATCAAAGAAATTTAGAGAAGAGAACATGAAAATAATGGTGGGGTTTTAATGGTGTGAAAGCTAATTGCAACTTATATTATAAATATTGAAGTTTATTAAATAACAATTTATCAATGGCTGGCTTTAAGGAAGCAGCTTTTCTTTTAATGGAGAAATATATATAGCATAATTTTGACTATAAAAATGAATTTATATAGTTCTAATTTATTTTATTGTATGCTAAAATTTTTTTACTTATTAGTTAATCAACTGTAACTATACAATTGAATTAAAGTTTAGTCAGGTGAAAAAGTTTTAAAAATATAAAGGGATGGAGAGAGGATAAATCTATGAGTGATAACATTGCTATTGTAACAGATACTACTGCTGACATACCAGAAGATTTAGCCAGAGAAAATGATATTACAGTAATTCCTATGCTTGTCGGTTATGAAGGAAATTTATACAGAGAGGGAAAAGAAATATTTAACAATGATGTCTATAAGAAGTTAGAATCTGGAGTAAAAATAAATACTTCTGCTCCTTCTATCGGGGATTTTGTAAATCTATACGGTAATTTAATAAAAAAGGAGAAAAAAGACCTCATCTATTCCATTCATCTAAGTTCTAAACTGTCTGGTACAGTTAATTGTGCTAAACAGGCCAGTGAATATTTTCCTGATACTAAAATTAAGGTAATTGATTCAAAAACTGTTACTATCAGTCTGGGCTTTATTGTCCTTGAAGTTGCAAGAGCTGTTAAAAAGGGGCTACCTGAAGAGAAATTGGATGAGTTGATAGATATTCTTATGGAGAAAAATAAGTTTTTTGCAACTATTAAGAACTTTAAATACTTATTTAGTGGAGGGAGAGCACCCTTTCTTGGAAAGTTTGTGGGTTCAGCAATAAAATTAAAGCCTATTCTAACAGTGGATAAGGCAGGAAAGGTTTCATTAAAAAAGTTTGTAAGAAGTGAAGAGAATACAATAATAGAGTTATACAGACAGGCAAAAAAAGCAGCTTCCTCTGTTTATGGAAATTTAATAGGTATTTTTTATGGCTCTGATAAAAATAGAGCTCTGGAACTCGAAAAGATGATTAGAAAAGATAAAGATATCAAAATTGATGAGCTTGTTTTAACTGAAATAACCACAATTATGAGTGCTCATACCGGCCCCGGAATCTGGGGAGTAGGTATATGTCCTAAAATTGAGTTAGCCTGAA
>JAQVEM010000158.1 GCA_028697935.1 Actinomycetota bacterium | reverse complement strand
CTGCAGTATCAGCGCTGAGGATAAAAACCTTTATAAGATTGTAGATACACCTCAGGATACAATTGATTATATTATGAGCACAATTAAGAAAAATGGCCTCATGTAACAAGTTTGTATATAACCTAAACTCTTGATATTATACAAAAAACAATGAAAGCAACATCCGACCTTTATCATGAGATTGGCTCAATAATAGAAGGTAAAAAAAAATAAATAAGAGGCTTTAATATGAATCCAGCTATAAATATAAAAAATGTCAGGAAAACACTTAACAGCAGAGAAATATTGAAGGATATAAGTTTCACTGTAGAAAAAGGAGATATCTTTGGTTATCTCGGACCAAACGGCGCAGGGAAAACGACAACAATAAGGATATTGCTGGGCTTATTTCAGGCTAATTCGGGTAGTGTTGAAATTCTCGGCCAGGATATAAATATGAGCCAGACAAGGAAAAAGATTGGTTTTGTCCTTGATGCAGACGGTCTTTACGATAATATGACAGCTTTAGAGAACCTTGTTTTTTACGCTCACATCTATGAAATGTCCGGAACTGAAGAAATAATTAAAAAGCTCACATCGATAGCTGGACTTGAAAATAGAATAAGCGATAGAGTAAGCACTTATTCTAAGGGAATGAGACAGAGACTTGCACTGGCCAGAGCTATGATTCATAATCCTGATATTTTAATCCTTGATGAACCTACTTCAGGAGTCGACCCTTCAGGGCAGATAGAAATAAGACAGTTGCTGATTAATATTGCACAAAATGAAAAAAAGACTATCTTTTTAAGTTCCCATAACCTTGATGAAGTTCAGAGAATCTGCAATCGTATTGCCCTTATAGACAGAGGGGAAATAAAACTTTATGGTGAGCTGGAAGAACTACGACGTGGAATGGGAGGGGGTACAGTTTTAATTAGAACTGCACACAATATTCCAGAATCACTACACTATGAACTGAGGAACATAGTAAGTTTTGGTCTAAAGGAGAAAAAAGGACTGGATCTTATTTTTTCACCTTCGGAAGGTACAGGGGTTTCTGACATAATAAGTTTTCTTGCCAGCCATGGAATAAAAATCGAAGAAGCAATAAAAAAAGAGGCATCCCTGGAAGAAATGTATGCTTCAATTTTAAAAGAGGTTGAGACTTAATGAGTAGTATCAGTCTAATAATTAATACAGGCATTAAAAATAATCTTCGGTCAAAAATTACACTTATTATCTATATAATTGTGTTATTAATTTGTGCTTCAGCTATGGTTATATCCATAAGTTTTCTTTTAATAAAACCAGAGCTGGGTAACAAGCAGCCTGATAAATTAATGCTTGAACGTTATCTGGGTGTGATTTTGCACTCTACTTCTCTAATAACTATAGGAATATATTTTAATTCGGTCGCTTTCCAATCTCTTACAAGAGAAAAGTCCCGTGGTATTATAGCATCGCTTCTTGCTACTCCCTTAACAGCAAAAGATGTCTGGCTGGGAAAGAGTCTTGTAATATTTATACCAGCACTAATTTTTGGTGAGACTTTTACATTTATAGTTCTAATTATCCTAAACTGCATATACTTTATTCCGCGGACTGGTTTTCTTATCAACCCGTGGATAGCATTAAGCAGTTTTCTGGCAGCCCCACTTATATATTTTTGTCTTAGTTTAATGACCCATCTTATCGGACTGACTGGAAAACCAGCCAGTGCAGGTGCTATTGTCAATATTTTTTTACCGGTTATCGTAACCCTTTCAATTAACCTGGCAATGCACAATATTCTTGATGTTAATTCATGGCCTTTTACAGTGGCAAACCTGGGGATAGCCGCCATTATTTTTATTATTACAATACCCCTGCTCCGGCGTCTTACAAATGAGAATATAGTTTTATCAGGTTAGGGTAAGGAGCGTTACTTGAAAAAGATTATTATCATTTTTAATCGGGACCTAAAAGAACTCCAGAAATCAAATGCCTTTTTAATCATAGCTATTGCATTTTCAATAATTACCATTGCAGTTTCTGTAATAGCCTGTATCTCTTTGAAGAGACAGGAATGGCTTTCACAAATAATTGCCAGACCCCTCCTTGAAATGATAATAAGTCTTATTATTTATTTTCTATCATTATCTATCTCCATAACATTTATATGGGCATTTGCCAGCCTTCCTGTAATTAAAGAGAAAGTAAATGGTATTATTGAATCTTTACTGGCCACTCCTCTTTCCCCCGTACAAATCTGGATGGGCAAAAGTCTGGCAATATTCTTACCCACCTTTATTTTTTCTACTATTTCTACAACGGTAGTTTTAACTGTAGTTAATCTTTTAATAATTAAACCGGCTACAGGAAATTTAATATTCCCTGTTCCTGCACTGCTTACAGGTCTTCTTATCAATCCTTTGCTCTTTTTCGGGTTGCTTCTTATAATTATGCTTTTAAATCTGGCAAACAATCCGGACCTGGCTATAGTTCCCTCCTTTATAATTGGATTTGGCTTAATGATGGGAATCCCTCTGGGGGTAGCTACGGGAAAAATAAATCTTGCTTCCTGGACTTTTTCCTTATGGTACCTCGGCGGTGCACTGGTACTATTTATAGTTGTTTGTTTTCTCCTAAGGCTTCTTACTAAAGAGAATATTGTTCTTTCAAGCAGGGGTGAGTAGGACTATTTTATAATTATTATAATCACTGCATTAATTATTAATTTTCTTGATGACTCTTTATTAATTGCTTTTTATTGATTGCTCACTCTCACCATACGATTCATCTTTAAATAGAGCAGAAGAGCTATTACCTGGGTAACACAGGTAAAAGCAATAATTATTCTTATGCGATCTAGATCATACAACCATCCCATTAGTGCCGCCCCTCCAAGAAGTGCAAGCCCGTAGCTTGTGTTAAAAATTCCGTAACCTGTCCCACGTTTACGAAAAGGCGCAATATCTGCAATAGCCGAACGCATAATAGTTTCATGGGTTCCTATAACTATACCAAAGATAATCATACCAATAATAATCGGCATTACCGTGTTTCTTAATGTAAGAAACGGAAGCAATAGTGATAAAATGGGAATAACAACAAGGACAAGGAGTCCTCCTCTTTTTATTCCGGTTCTCTTTTTTATGCGGTCATATGCTTTACCGATAAGAAGTGCAGCTATAGCATCAACAAACATAGCAACTGCGTAAAGCAGTGTAATATTTCCATCAGACATCAGGTTACTATCTTTAAGGTGATAACCTATGAGGCTGAAATTTACAAATCCGAGTGTACAGAAGAAAGTAAAAGCTGTATAAATCCAGAATACCGGTTTGAGATGCTCGGAATGAAATTCTCTTTTTGTGCTATCAGGAATTAGCCTATCCCTTTCAATTCTGTGCCATGCATAGAATAAAAATAACATAAGCAGGACAAATGGTATAAATAATATCCTGTAGCCTGTCTGATATTGAGTGATTCCATTCTTTTCTGTCAGGTAAAAAACCAGGGTAAAAATTAACGGTCCTGTAAAGGCGCCAACCTGGTCCAGGGCCTCCTGAATTCCAAAAGCAAATCCAATGCCTACCTG
>JAQVEM010000157.1 GCA_028697935.1 Actinomycetota bacterium | reverse complement strand
CTTATCGGGGGTAAGATTAAATTCAGGCTATTGCCAAAATTAATTACAAGTTTCTTTAGTATTGAAATATCCAGTTCATCTATAACTTCCTCTATATCACCAATATCTCTGTAATCATCATCTGTAAGATTAAAGATTAACCTTGAGTCTTTTTTTCCTATATTTAAATCGAGGAGTAAAATATTTTTTTCGGTCTCTCTGGCAAAATAAGTTGAAACACAGGAGGCTATAAAGCTGCACCCACAACCTCCCTTGCTTCCAGTAAACAGCACTACCTTTGGATCTCTTTTGCTTAATTTATCCATCTATAATTCCTTTCTTATATTCTTTTTTAAGCACCAGCCTTAAATAATTCAGTTTGATGTTTTATTTAAAATTAATCTCTGCAGCAAATTGACAGATTGACTGTTCCTTTCTCTATTGCCTTAAACACTTCTTCTGCCTCTTTTTTACTGAGATAAAAAGTAACAATAAGGGAATTTTCATTATAAGTACTGAGTAAACCACTATCGGATGTTAGACTCGAAAAAGCGCCTTTGCCGCTGTTTACATTTTTCTGATAATCTTCCCCCGCTTCATCTATCCTGCTGCCAATTAATACTATTTCTTTCCCGGATAAAATTGTTTGAGAGCAAAGGCTACTGTTTGACGGTTCATAATAAATAGATATTAAATCAACTCTATCTCCCTCTTTAATAAGCGACCTATCGCCATAAAAATTAACCGGAATACTGACTGCTCTCAGACCGTCTGGAATATATGATGAGAAGCTAAGGCCGGAATTACTGCCAGAATCTCCCCCTTCAAGTTTATCTTTTGTAATAATTTCTCCCTCTAAAATGTCCACTGCTGTTTTTTCTCCTATAATTTCATTCTTATCAATGATAAATTTTTCGCTAAAAATATCTGCAGGTATTTTTTGTTCTTCAACCAGTTCCGGAGTAATTTCTTCATTCTTCTTTATATTATCTGCGGCAATAAATATCTGATTATAACCGGTATCCTCCGGAATTTTCTCTTTTAAACCACTTATATAAAAGAAAACAAAAATTCCCCCCGCAATGGAAATAACTATGAAAATGATACTCAAAATTCTCTGCCTTATAATCAATGACATTCTGTTCATATTGCCAGATTTTTACCCTCCACTGATTTTTGACCTTCTTAATTACCTTCACATTACTTTTTACATCATCCATTGCAATTTATATTGCTCCGGCTGCATTATCTTCTATACCTGCTTTATGCCCGTCTTATACTTGCCTTTACTTTGTTCTATGATTATTGTCATAATAGCATATTTGTACAAATATGTAAATAGATAATAGCTAAAATAATAGGATAAATTTTTTCAATTACCTCCTCTAATGCAACATATATCTTAAAATACAGGCATAATTTTCTGATTTTTGCTTCATTAGAAATCCAGCTAATATTAGAAATCCCGCTAATTATGGTATAATATTTTTGAGTGATTAAGCTATTTAGTGTTATCTTGCCTGACAATAGAAAAGGTAACCTGTGCATATTATTTAATTATTACTAAAACTATGGGTAAAGCATTATGAGCAGTGCTTATCAATTTTTTAAAAAAGGAAAAACTTTATTTGATAAAGGCAGGCTTGTTGAGGCAATAATGTTTCTTGAAAAGGCCAGAGACATTGAGCCCGAGAAGGGCTCCATAAGAGAAATTCTGGCCAGTGCTTATTATAACTGTGGTTTTTATGATTCTGCCAGGGAAAATTTTGAGGCTGCTTTAAGAATAGATGCATCAAACGATTTTGCACATTATGGGCTTGGCCTGTGTCTTTTAAGAGAAAAAGATCTTTGCAGAGCACTGGGGCATTTTAAAATTGCTGCAGCTATGAATCCTAAATCAGAAAAATATAAAGAAGTACTGCGTAAATTCACATAAAATTTACATAATTAAAATGGTACAATCTATTACCATTTTCTCAAAAAATATCCCAAAAACTATGCCTCAAAATATACCAGGTCTTTTTCCTTTAAAGAAGTCTTTTTTATTATACCGGCTGCTGTTTCCAGCACATAAAAAGCATCTTTTATAAACGGAGTTACCCTGAAAGGTTTTATATTGTAATAGATTTTTAAAACATAATTCTTCTCATCAAGAAATACTGCATCTATACTATATCTCATTCCTATTGTATGGATACTACTACAGTTTTTTATAAGAAATCCTTCGTTATCCTTTAATTTCTTTCTTGCTATCAATCCAGATAATTTACTGAAAAAGCCGGCTGCTTCAACCACATCAGTAGCTATTACCTCTTTTACTTCTTTTCTTACTTTATAATTATCTAAGGGGTCTGATGAATAAATCTTTACAGCTCTCATTATTTTCCTTACCAGATTTCTTACCAAAATACCAGAAGAATACGCTACCAGCAGTAACTTTAAAGCCAGAATTTTAAACCGGCTTTAAATTTCTACTCCATAATTTTAAAGCTTTCAAATGTCTCTTCAAATATTTCTATATTTTCATCAAATTTTTCGGGTTCTGCAGTAAAAGTTAATATCCAGAAATCATTTTTATACTTTACTATATACTGGAGCACATTTGTGCTTACGCCATCTACCGTTTGATCGACTACAATCCTTCCTGTTTCCTTATAGTTACCGATAGGGACAATATCTTTTTCAATAATTTTAAAATCATGCCCTGCCTCTTCGTATGAACTGGCTATATTTTCATATGAAATTTCAATATACTCCTCAAGAGATAAAGAACCCGAAGGCTCACCGCAGATTGTAAGATTACTTATAACATCGTTGCCGGTAATATCTTCAGTATCATAACCAAAAAATAATAAATCCTTCTTATTAGCTATTACCCTATCTGCAACTTCTACTTTTCCAGCTTCTTTTAAATCTTCAGCCACCAGGTCAAGTTCATCTCTGGTCCCACCATCCCATTTCTCTGGTAGTGTCAACTCAAAATCACTTCCAATAAACTCAGCAGCAACATGTGTAACCTGGGCATTTGCACTACAGCCTCCTGCTGCTAAAATCGCCACCAGTAAAATTATTATTGTTGTTGTTAAAAAAAATTTTTTCATAAATTCCTCTTGTTACTTATCTTTCTTCATTCTTATCCCGGATAATTTTCCCGGGGTATCTCATTTAAACAGCCTATATTATAACAGTTTTAATCTTATTTGTTAGATTTCTTTTAATCATTTTAGAGCTGTGTTTAAATCTATATATTATAAAAAAGCTATTGCCCGGGATTAATCTTTTAAATCTCTTTTTCAGATGTTCAACCACAGTAGAAGCATTGCTTCTACTGATTAAATCGGGACTCCTTAACAGATATTTTTTCCACAGGTCTTTTTATTTATCGCGTTTAAGTTATAAGCTAGCGTATAAGCTACTTAAGCCCCGGGTAAGGAATGCTATTCGAAGGAACCCCGGAGTTTCTTATTTCGATCCTGATTACTATAAGTGGTAATATTATTAATTCCACATTTTTTTAAAATCTACCACTTCAGTTAATAAAGAACAGATTTGTTTCTCCGGAGCTATGTTTATTAACATTTTCCTGATTGTCTCA
>JAQVEM010000156.1 GCA_028697935.1 Actinomycetota bacterium | reverse complement strand
GCATTACGGGCTAGATTGCCCATCGATATAACATTTTTTGAAATCTCGCTAATTTTGTCGTAGTATACTTTTCTCATTTTTTATTTAACTTATTTTAAACTCTTTAATGTTTAACAGGTTCCTTGATATACCATGGAGTAAATCTCCTACTCTTTCAAGATGCATTACAATATCAGAGAAAACTACTCCGGAAAGAGGCTGGCATTCACCTGTCTGCAGTCTTTTTAGATGATTGTTTCGGATTTCTTTTACCAGAAGGTCTATTTCGGATTCAATTTTTTCGCATTGTTTGAGCTTTTTTATATTACCATTTTCCATGCCTGCTATTAAAGAATTAAAAAGGTTATTAACCCTGTTATATAATACTTCCAGATCTTCGCTGGCAACTTTGCTAAAAGGGGAATTATTTTCCTCTTTTACTAATATAAGGTAAAGGATGCTTTCTACGTGATCGGCAGCTCTTTCAACATCATGAGCTATGTACAGCAGATTAGTTAATTTATTGGAAAGCCTCTGTCCCAGTGATTTCTGTGATATTTTTGTCAGGTGTCTTACAATATCTTCCGTAACACTATCAACTGCAACTTCTCTATCAAGGATCTTTTTTTCGATAGTTATGTCCCTTTTATGGAGTCTTTCAAATGTAAGGTTGAACATCGTCTGTGTAATTTTGGTTAATCTAAGTAATTCTTTCTTTACCTGTTCCAATGCAAGCGCAGGTGTATCTATTAATCTATTATCCAGGTAGAGAGCATTTTTAGGAACAGTAACATCCTTGCCCGGGATGATTTTTAAAACCATTTTTTCGAGTAAACCAATCATCGGGAAAAGAATGATAGTGGTAACTACATTAAAAAGTGTGTGTATATTAGCAATCTGGCGGGGGACACTTGTGCCTGTAATGTTTATTATAAATGATTGCAGTCTAAATCCATATAGAAGTATGACAAAAATTATTGTGCCAAAAATATTAAACATAAGATGAGAAAATGCAGTTCTTTTAGCGGTAACTGTTGTCCCAATACTTGATATCAGTGCAGTTGAACAGGTACCAATATTATCTCCTATAAGGATTGGAATTGCAGCTTCAATTGGTATAAGTCCCTGTGAAGCAATAGCTATAAGAAGTCCGATAGTTGCTGAGCTGCTCTGAAAGATTGAAGTTATTATGAGGCCTGCCAGAATTCCGAGGAATGGATTTTTACTAAAAATTAAAAGAAAATTTTTAAAAGACTCATTATACCTGAGTGGTTCCAGCGCTGTTTTCATAATAGTCATGCCGATAAATAAAAGCCCGAGTCCTATTATAGTCATTCCAATATTTTTTGTTCTTCTTCTTCTGGCAATAAAGTACATCAAAGTTCCTATAATTATTATAGGAAATGCAAGCATATCTATTATATTAAATGATACAATTTGTGCTGTAATTGTGGTGCCTATGTTTGCACCCATTATTATACCTATTGCCTGTCTTAAATTTATGAGCCCGGCATTTACAAATCCTACTGTCATTACAGATGTAGCACTGCTGCTCTGGATTATCATAGTGGTAAGTAGTCCTACCAGAACTGAAGACCATGATTTTTTGGTGGCGGCATTAATAACGGTCTTTAACTTATTGGATGTGACCTTCTGCAGGCCGCTGCTAAGTCTGTTTATACCAAAAATAAAAAGCGCTAGCCCGCCCAGTACTTCTATGACTAGATTAAAATACATAAAATACAATAAATTTGAATTTATAATGGAAACAAAATTGATTAACAATCATTACCAGTTTAATCCGGCAGAACAAATTATAAATGATTCAGCAAAAAAATAAAATATAAAATCATAACAAACTTCAAATTACAGCCTCAACTATAAATTTTATTCCCAGATAAAATAAAAATATACTGCAGGAAATTAAAATGCCATTGTATATTTTTTGATTAAAGAACCTGCGACCTGTATTTACAAGAGATCCTATAAAAAGATACCATATAAAATCTGCACTTATATGACCTATATAAAAAGAAGAGATACCGGCAAAACTAAATTTTACACTTTTAAGAAGAAAAGCAGCACCAATGCTTATCCACCATATAAACCAGTATGGATTCATAAGACTTATAAGAATGCCCTGAAATACCACATTAATAGTCGATTTACGGTTAATTGTTTTCTCTTTTAATGCAGATTTAAAGTCTATAACAGTCTTCTTTTTAAAAATTGATATTATGATATCAATTCCCATATAAAGAAGAAAAGCACCTCCGAGGATTCCTATTATTTTCGCAATAAGGGGATTATCCAGGAATTTTAATATACCTGTAAAAAAACATATAACAACTAACAATTCAAGAAGTGAATGTCCGAGCACTATAAAGAAAGAAGTCCAGAAACCTTTTTTTGAAACACTGCTAATTACAAGTGTAAGCATGGGGCCGGGAGTAAGTGCTCCAGAAAAAGCAACAACCATAGAACCTATAAAAATTTCAATAATTTCATTCATATCTTAATTATTCTATTTTTTAATTGTTCTGTTGATATTCTGCAATAACTCTGTTTTCAAGTTTTCCTATTTTTTCAATTTCACAAATAACTGTATCTCCTGGTTTGAGAAGTTTTTTCTGTGTCATAAAAACTCCTACTCCTGATGGAGTTCCGGTAGAGATAAGATCTCCCTCCTC
The DNA here is from genome assembly GCA_028697935.1 of Actinomycetota bacterium. Taxonomy (GTDB): domain Bacteria; phylum Actinomycetota; class Humimicrobiia; order Humimicrobiales; family Humimicrobiaceae; genus JAQVEM01. The sequence goes on along the minus strand of JAQVEM010000156.1, from coordinate 905 downwards.
AAGTGTAATAGATTTAGAGATAAATGATATAAGCTCATAAACGCCAAATATCATATCCGAAGTATTTCCATTCTGCCTGAGTTCACTGTTTACATAGGATTTCAGGTTAAGATTTGCAGGGTCCGGTATCTTACTTTTACTGACAATAACAGGACCTATAGGCCCGAAAGTGTCAAAGCTTTTTGCCCGGTACCACTGCGACTCATTTTTCTGAATATCCCTGGCTGTGACGTCGTTCATTATTGTATATCCATAAATATAGTCTGATACTCTACTTTCAGGAATGTTTTTCATTTTCTTTCCTATTACTACGGCAAGCTCCACTTCATAATCAAGTTCCTTTACTTCAGAGGGGTATATTATGCATTCCTTATTTTTTATAATGCAGTTATTTGTCTTGGAAAAAAGCACAGGCTTGTCCGGAAAGCGCCCGTCCTGTTCTCTGATGTGTGATTTGTAATTCATCCCGACACAAATTATTTTGCCGGGGATATATGTATTAATATCGGGTTTGAAAAACATAATTACTCCTTAAGATTGAAATATAGCTTATTTTAACTCTATAAAACTTATATTTTAATTTTTTTATTCTCTTTATGGAAGAGTTCGAATTGCTTTATTTAAGAAGTATCTGGAAATAATTTAATAATATGGGAAATATCCTTATATTTAAAATTAAAAATTTTTCATATTACAAATATAGGGGTAAAAATGAAGCTAAAACTTTGATCAAAAATAAGAACTGGAAACGAGGTCAGCAAAAAATATGATAGGTAAATAAAATAGATTTAATGTACTCAAAATAATAACTACTGCTCATTATTTCAATTATAATAAGATATTTCTATCTATTGATTTCTGAAATATCATAAGCTATTCTATATCCTGGTCATAATATTTATAAC
>JAQVEM010000155.1 GCA_028697935.1 Actinomycetota bacterium | reverse complement strand
ATAGATAAGAAAAGATGTTCAAGAAGAGTAGCTTTACTATCAACATCATCAGCATAACTGACCTGTTCACTAAGGATTGAGTAATCTCCTGACTCTTTAATATAAGAGCAGGTTGATACAATTAACCAGAGGGGATCATCATTAAAACCACTACCAACCTCTTTATTACCTTTTCCAGTAAGAGGTTGATACTGATGATAACATGACCCATCAGAAAATTGCACTCTGGCAATTTCAAGAATTCTCCGTCTCGCTCTTTCAGGGACCATATGAACAAATCCCAGTAAATCCTGATTTGAATCACGGAACCCCATTCCACGACTGATACCCGATTCAAAAAATGAAGCGGACCTTGAAAGATTAAAAGTTACCATACACTGATATTGATTCCATATATTCACCATTCTATTTACATGTTCGTTTTCTGTTTCAACCATGAACTTACAGAGTAATTCATCCCAGTAATTTTTTAATTTATCAAAAGCTTCATTTATAACTTCGGGATTTTTATACGGCTCAATCGTTTTATAGAATATTTTTTTATTTATAATGCCCGGTGCAGAAAATTTTTCTTCCTCATTATTTTCAATGTAGCCAACCATAAAGTATATATTTTCTTTCTGGCCTGGCTTCAGAGTAATATTAATCTGATGAACACCAATCGGATACCAGCCATGGGCAATAGAATTAGTACACTCACCGCGCTCAACAACTTCTGGATTTTCGAATCCACGATACTGACCAATAAATGCATCCCGGCTTGTATCAAATCCATTTATCCTGTGGCTACATGTAAAATATGCATAATGATTTCTTCTTTCTCTGTACTCGGTCTTGTGAAAAATAGTCTCGTTTTCCACTTCTACCTCTCCGGTGTTGAGATTACGCTGAAAGTTAGTCATATCATCCATGGCATCCCAGAGGCAGAACTCAATAAATGAGAAAATCGTTATATCTTTATTTTTATCATTATAATTTGTCAATACAAGACTCCATATTTCCATATTTTTATCAACAGGGACAAAATACGTCACTTCTGCCTCTATTCCGTTTTTTCTGCCTTTTATAATTGTATACCCGATACCATGGCGACATGAGTACTCGTCCAGCGATGTACAAACAGGCTTCCAACCAGGGTTCCAGATTATGTTATTATCTTTTATATAAATATACCTGCCTCCTGTATCAATCGGAACGTTGTTGTATCTATAGCGTGTTATGCGTCTGAGGCGGGCATCCTGATAAAAACTATATCCGCCTGCTGTATTGGAAATGATACCAAAGTATCTATCCATTCCTATATAATTTATCCATGGTAAAGGGGTATCGGGCTTTTTAATTACATACTCTTTGTTATTATCATCAAAAAAACCATATTTACTCAATATTATTTCCTTTTATTTAAAAATTAATAATTTCACCATATTTTTGTCTAATTGCATATATTTAATATCTTCTATAATTCATGTCTGGATTTTACAATTACACTTATTTTAATATAAACCTTAATATATATGAACACGAGTTCATTTTTTTATATTTATTTTCCTTTTATTAATTATCAATCATTATTTTTAAAATTTGTAAGACTGCCCTAAAATTACTTACGTTAATTTCATTGTAGATTCTCTGATGATCAATTCTACCGGAATAATATAATATCTACTAGAGCTGGTACCTTTTTCTATAAAATTAATTAAATTATCGGTAACGACAGATGCCATTTCAAGGATAGGACTTCTTACGGTTGTTAAAGCAGGCGACACATAACTCGCAATTCTAATATCATCATAGCCAACAATAGAAATATCCTCTGGAATTCTAAGATCCATCCTTTTTATAGCCTTCATAGCCCCAAGGGCCATTGTGTCATTAGATGAAAAAATAGCTGTTATTTTATTTTTATTTTTATCTTTTAAGATTTGATTGGCACACTTAAATCCGCTATCTTCAGTAAAGTCACCATAAGCAATATACTCCCTTTTAATTTTAAGCCTTGCTTCTTTCATTGCTTTCCTGTATCCCTCAAGTCGTTTAATACCAGAATATTTATTCATATCTCCACAAATGTGCGCTATTGCTTTATGACCATAATCTATTAAATGCTTTGTGGCTTTATATGCACCAGTGTAGTTATCAGAGTTAACAATAATATGATTTTTTACATTCTTTTTTTTAATTTCTTCTTGATCAATTACAGCTAACTTATAACCGGATTCTATAAGTCCGAATATTTCTTTTGAATTATTGTTGGCTCCTAAAAAAATTCCTCCTGACAATATTTTACTGTTAAAAAGTTTTCGAATTTTTTTAAAATCTTCATTGTCATTAATTATTAAAACTAATGTATTGTAACCAAGCTTATCTGCCTGATCTATTATTGCTGCTTCAAAAGGTGAAATATATACATTACGAAAGACCCTGTATTCTTCATCCCCACTTCTAATATTTGCTATAAAAATACCAATAATTTTACTTACCTTGCCAGCGAGTGCCTGGGCAGAAGCATGTGGGACATAACCATATTCTTTTATAACTCTTTCTACCTTTTCTTTTGTCTCAGGAGCCACATTTGAGTAGTTATTTATAACTCTTGATACAGTACTTCTTGAAACTCCTGCTAACTTTGCTATTTCCTTGCTATACATAATTATAAATTTTATAATTTTATGAACACGTGTTTAAATATTTAATAGTATTTTACAACATATCTTTTCTTGTATCAAGAAATATAAATAATACTTTATTTAATTACTTTTTGCTACTATCCGGCTAAATATATTTAGAAATATTTTTTGAAAATATCAGGGGAAATTTAGTTTGATTGCAAAACCTGCAAACTATATATAAAACACACCTTTTTGCAATAAATAACCTTTATATTTATCCAACCCCCGTACTTATTATATACAAACTTAACACTATAAATAAACCAACTGACCTACCTTATAACCAATATTCTAACAATATAAAGCCTGTATTAACTAATTAATCTAATTGTATAGTAATTAAATATATAAATGTGCTTAATCCCGGCATAACTATAAACTTTCCAATTAGCCAGAACTTAGGATTAACTTTTACTAACTAATTACTTTTTTAAATTTAGATATATGCTTTTTCTGTTTTCCTGTCAAAAATATGTATTTTATCAGTATCTACATACAGTGTAGCTTTATCTCCACTAACATATCTTGATCTCGGATTCACCCTTGCAGTTACAAGAACTCCTTCGATATCTATGTATAGATATATTTCAGCACCCATAGGTTCGGTAACCTCAACATTTGCAGTAATTGTGTTACCACTCGATACATTCTGTACAAAATTACTATCTTCAAGATCTTCAGGTCTGATTCCTATTATAACCTCTTTTCCTACAAGGTTATTGTCTTTAATTATTTTCTTAATCCTATCAGTTGTTTCAAGTTCAAAAATTCCACCCTTAAAAGTTAATCGATCGGTTATAGTAGCATCTAAAAAATTCATTGCCGGGCTTCCTATAAATCCTGCTACAAACATATTAACAGGATTATCATACACTTCCTGTGGCTTTCCTGTCTGCTGAACAATCCCATCCTTCATAATAA
>JAQVEM010000154.1 GCA_028697935.1 Actinomycetota bacterium | reverse complement strand
AGCTATAGTAGTTGAAGATGCAGAGTCCGGAGTCGAAGCAGCTATAAATGGTGGGTTCAAGGTTATAGGAATAGGACCGGCTGAAAGAGTAGGGAAGGCACATATAGTATTTCAAAGTTTTGAAGGTGTTCATCTTAAAGATTTTATTAATCTTGAGAGCGGGCTTTAAGAAGTTTATGAAATATCTATAAATATCTATAAATATCTATATTTCTATAAAAATATTTTAATAAATATTTAAAGTAAAATTTTAAGTTATCTTTTTTAAAGAGAAGGTTACTGAATATGGCGAAAATATCAAATAGATATTTAGTGGTCCATCCCTGGAAGATTATTGAAAAAGAATTCAAGCCTGAATATGGCAGAGTTTCCGAATCAATTTTTTCTCTCGGAAATGGATATATGGGAGTGCGTGGTTATTTTGATGAAGGCTATAGCGGAGATAAACTTATTGGAGCCTATTTGAATGGCTTATTTGAAGAAGGCAAAGCCAGCCCTTCCGGTAATTATAAGGGGATGGTAACACGCACCTGCTTTATGGTAAATACTGTTGACTGGCTTTATACGAGAATTAATATTGATGGGGAATCTCTTGATATAGCAAAATCCAGAATAAGAAATTTTACTCGCAGTCTCGATATGCGTAGTGGTATCTTAACCCGGGATTTCATCTGGGACACATCTTCAGGAAAATCTATAAAATTATCTTTTGAACGTTTTTTAAGTATGACGAATCGGGAAATAGGATGTCAGCGTATAAGTTTTAAACCAATTAATTTTTCAGGGAAGATTAACATTATAAGCGGTCTTGATTTTTCAATAATTCATGAAATGTATGGGAAAAATTTCTGGCAGTGTTTCAGAAAGGAAAATAAAGGAGGCATCCTGAGCATTCTCGGAAAGACCTTAGAAAGTGGAAACATGTTGGTTTCAAGTTTCTGGCTTAACGCTGGCCTATCAGAAAAGATGGAGGTGGTAGAAGATAAAAAATTTATAGGTTTAAGTTTCATTATGGACCTCAAGCAGGGGAAAGAATCAAGTTTTGAAAAAATAGTTGTAAATTATGCTGGGAAAAACCCTTCTACAGGTATTGAAGAAGTTTGGTCAAAAGGCAGGAGGCTGGCCGGTAGTTACAGTTCTCTATCCTATAAAGACTTATATGGAAAACAGATTAAGTACTGGGAAGATATATGGGTAAATTCTGATATAAAAATAGAAGGAGACCCTGAAAATCAGCAGGGTATCAGATACTGTATTTTTCAGCTACATCAGAGCTATCATGGCGAAGACCCGGGATCCAGCATCGGGGCAAAAGGGCTTACAGGAGAAGCATATAATGGAAATACTTTCTGGGATACAGAGGTATATTGTCTGCCTTTTTATATCTTTAATAACAGGAAGGCTGCCCGTAATTTACTTGAGTTTAGATATGGAACTCTTGAGAAAGCGATGGAACGCGCAAAAGAGCTGGATTGTGAAGGTGCATTTTATCCCATAGCAACCATTGATGGAAGTGAATCCTGTGCTTTATGGCAACACTCAAATCTCCAGCTCCAGGCGAGCACAGGAGTTGCATATGGCATCTGGCATTATGAGAAAATTTTTAACGACAGAGAATTTTTATATACAAAGGGGATAGAAATTTTAATCCAGATAAGCCGGATGCTTGCCAGCCGCGGGCAATGGGGGCAAAAAACAGGTAAGTTTGGATTTTTTTGTGTAATGGGCCCGGATGAGTTTCAAATGATGGTTAATAGTAATTGTTATACGAATATAATGGGGAAGAAGACTTTTGAATATACATTGAAGGTCATTGAAGAAATGAAAATTAATGCCCCTGATAAATTGTCTGGTATAAGTAAGAAAGTAAGACTGGAACCGGGGGAACTGGAATGCTGGAAGCAGATGGGGGAGAAAATGTATATACCATTTGATAGCTCTACCGGAATTTATGAACAGCATGATGGCTTTTTTAATCTTCCTCATATTGATGTTGATAAGATTCCTCCATCGGAATTTCCTCTTTATCAAAACTGGTCATATGATAGGATTTACAGAAATGATATGATAAAACAACCTGATGTTTTGATGTTTATGTTTCTCTATAATCAGGAATTTTCCCTCGAATCCAAAAGAGTTAATTACGAGTATTATGAGCCGAGATGTATACATGAATCATCACTTTCACCTTCAGTACATTCCATATTAGCATCTGAACTGGGCAGAAAAAGAGAAGCTTTTAACTTATTTGGTTTTGCTACGCGGATAGACCTTGATAACTATAATTGCAACGCGCAGGAAGGGCTTCATATAACATCTATGGCGGCAGCATGGATAAATATTGTCTATGGCTTTGCAGGTATGAGATCAGATGGGCAAATACTTTCGTTTAACCCTTCAATACCGCAAAAATGGGAATCTTATAGTTTTAAGCTATTATATGGAGATTCAGTTTTAAATATAAATATCAACAGGAAAGATGTATCAATAATGATGGTTAAAGGTCCGGAGGTGGATATAAAGGTTTACGATAAAAAATATAAAATAAGTCCGGCCCCTGAGGGTAAAACTATTGAAATTCCAATTAAGTATTAGGAATGAATAGAATTTATGAATTAATAGAAAGCTTCATATTGTAAATATTATTGAGATGGGCGGCACGAACTGTATAAGTGGGTTAGTAGCTGAATTTAACTGAACTTATTTATATATGTGTATGTGCACAAATATTATAGATGGATATTATAAATGGAAAGGAGAAAGGAAGGTAGCTTTGATATAATGGAAGAAAATGCTTCTGATGCACCTAAAAAGGCATCAAGAAAGAAACTAATTATTTTCATAATTATATTATTATCTATAATTTTAATAGCAGTTATAATATTTGATGTTTATCTTTTTAATACCATGAAAAGTAAGAATAAGACCAAAGTAGTCGTATATCCTGCGCCATCAGGAATAGAAAGCGCTCCAGATATAAGTATAACAGTTGAGGATGAACCGCTATTTGTTTATGACACCAGAGTAAATTTTAACCGTAGATTTTTAAGAAATCCAGAGCTCGAAAAAACACCGGTAGCTTATTTTGATTTTTCAGGTACAGTCAATGTGAAAATCAAAGCAGACGGTAAAGAAATAAACTCAGTTACTATCCGTCCGCTCTCACTGGGAATTAAACCTGAAATAAGGGGAGATACAATATCTTTCAAACTTGACAGACCTGCCCAGCTCACAATAGAAATCAATGATGATGTACACAGGGCAATTCATCTTTTTGCTAATTCTCTTGAAGAAAATCCACCGGAGCCGGGTGAACCGGGCGTGCACTACTTTGGACCCGGGGTACATAATGCAGGCAGCATCAGTATAAAAAGCAATGAAACTATATATATTGCGGGAGGAGCTGTGGTATACGGCTGGATTCATTGTTCAAGCCTTGAAAATGTCAGAATTACAGGGCGTGGAATTATTGATGGGAGTATATATGACAGGTGGGAGGACATGATTGTTCCAATTAATTTATTCAAATGCAAAGATATTACTATAGATGGTATTACAATACTTGACCCGGCGGCATGGACTCTGAATACTTATTTATGTGAAAATGTCAGAATAAATAATGTTAAAA
>JAQVEM010000153.1 GCA_028697935.1 Actinomycetota bacterium | reverse complement strand
AGTGATTTCGTAATCCATATTTTTACAAATGAGTTAAGAGAATATTATGGACTTGAAAGACTGTGGAGAGATTCAGCTGAAATAGAATGGTGTGAAGTTAAGCCTGCCAGACCTGACAGAACTGTTAAAAATAAATCTATTAAAGATAAACATAATAAATCTATATAACTTTGAAAGGATTAATACTTGAGAAGAACAAAGTTAAATAAAACATACAATCCCCATGAGATAGAAGAAAAAATAATTAAAAAATGGGAAGATAAGAAATTGTATTCTCTTAAATCTTCTGAAAAAGACCCAAAATATTATATACTGGAAATGTTTCCCTACCCCTCAGGAGAGCCACACATGGGTCATGCGAGGAATTATACGATTGGAGATGTTATAGCGAGAATTATCTCAAGAAAAGGATACAATGTTCTTCACCCGATTGGCTTTGATGCTTTTGGGCTGCCTGCTGAAAATGCAGCAATAAAGAGTGGGCTTCACCCGAGTGTAAGCACCATGACTAATATTGATAAAATGAGGAAAGCTCTGAAACGGATGGGAATGAGTTATGACTTCAATGACGAAGTAATAACTTCCGATCCTGATTATTATAAATGGACACAATGGTTTTTCCTGCTATTTTATAGGATGGGCCTGGCAGAAAAAAAAGAGGCGCCGGTTAACTGGTGTAATTCCTGCCAGACTGTTCTTGCAAATGAACAGGTCATTTCCGGTAAATGTGAAAGGTGTGACAGTCCTGTTGAAAGAAGAGTTCTGTCGCAATGGTTTTTTAAAATAACAAAATATGCTCAGAGGCTTCTTGATGACATGGAGCTTATAAAAGAAGGGTGGCCGGAAAGAGTTCTTACAATCCAGAAGAACTGGATTGGAAGAAGCGAGGGTGCTATTGTTAATTTTAAACTCGATGGTACTGGTGATATTAATATTCCGGTTTTTACAACCAGACCTGATACCCTATTTGGCGTAACTTTTTTTATTCTTGCTCCCGAGCATCCCCTTATAGATGAAATTGTGGAAGATGAGGATTATAAGAAAGAAATTAAAAAAACAAGGGATATAATTTCCAGGCAAAGCGATATTGAACGTGGCTCTGCGGAAGTTGAAAAAGTCGGGTGTTTTACGGGAAGGTATGTTATAAATCCGCTAAGTGGTGAAAGAGTCCCGGTGTGGATTGCTAATTATGTTTTACTCGAGTATGGTACAGGTGCAATAATGGCTGTTCCTGCTCACGATGAGAGGGATTTTGAATTTGCGTCAAAATATGGAATTCCTATAAAAGAAGTAATTTCTCCGGACGGAAAAGAACATCCACAGATAAGTGTTCCATATACAGGTGAAGGAATAATGGTAAATTCCGGGGTCTTTAGCGGAATTGATTCAGAAAAAGGTAAAAAAGAGATTATAAGTTATCTTGAAAAGAATAATCTGGGTAAATTCAGCATAAATTATAAATTAAAGGACTGGCTGATTTCGAGGCAGAGATACTGGGGGGCGCCGATTCCAATTATTTATTGTGAAAAGTGCGGGATAGTTCCTGTTCCGGAAGAAGATTTACCAGTAATTCTACCTTATAATGTTGATTTTAAACCAAAAGGCCTCTCTCCGCTTTTTTATTGTGAGGAATTTGTAAATACTAAATGTCCGGTGTGTGGTAGCAGGGCGAGAAGAGAAACAGACACAATGGATACTTTTGTCTGTTCTTCATGGTATTTCCTGAGATACTGCAGTCCTCATGAAGATAGGCGGCCATTTAATCCTGAAGAAGTAGATTACTGGATGCCGGTAGATCAATACATAGGGGGTATAGAGCATGCGAGCATGCACCTCATATATGCAAGGTTTTTTACTAAAGTTCTTTACGATGGCGGGCTTATTAAATTCAAGGAGCCTTTTATAAAATATTTCCCTCACGGAGTTGTTAATCTGGGTGGTCAAAAAATGTCAAAGTCCAAAGGAAATATAGTTAGCCCGTCTGAAATTTACAACAGGTTTGGAGCGGACACGTTAAGACTGTATATACTTTTTATGGGGCCGGCGGGCAGTCCTGTGGACTGGAGCGACAGTGGAGTTGAAGGAGCAAATAGATTTCTGAAAAGGTTCTGGAGGTTGATAGTAGGGAATATTGAACTGATAAATAGCTTAAAAATAAATAATACTGTAAATAATAGATCAGATAGTAAAACTAACACTGGAGTAACTGATGTAAAAAATGATATCAAAAAATTGTATGAGAACGGTGAATTAAGTAATGAAGAAAAAGAGCTGTACAGAAAATTGCACCGGACTATAAAAAAAGTAACAGATGATATTATGTTAAGGTTTAATTTCAATACTGCAATAAGTGCTATTATGGAACTTGTAAATTTATTTCATAAATATCTGGATGAATCTATTAATGAAGAGAAAAATATCCTGCTAATAAAAGAAGTAACCGAAAAATTATTAATACTTCTTTCACCTATAACACCATTTATTACTGAAGAGTTATGGATGATGTCTGGAAATGCCGGGAGCATCCATAGAGTCAGATGGCCTGATTATGATAGCGAGATGGCACGGGAAGAAACGGTTACAATTGTTTTTCAGGTAAATGGTAAGCTCAGAGACAGAATTGATCTGGCTGCAGATACCCCGGAAGAAGAATTAAAAGAACTGGCTCTTTCTTCTGAAAAAGTACGGAAGTATATTGATGGTAAACAAATAATAAAAGAAATAGTAGTGCCCGGGAAGCTTGTAAATATTGTGGTAAAAGACGGAAATACTTCTTAAAATTTTATCAATTTCTAACTTATCTCTCCAGGCTTTGTTTCTTCCGGCTCTTTCTTTAATTTAATGTTTTTATAATTAAAGCTGCATCGGGATTTTTACACCACGGCTTCTAATAATTTAAGAATTGAAGAGCAGAATGCGGGCAGGTCTTCAGGAGTGCGAGATGTTATTAAATTGCCATCTATAACAGCTTCCTCATTTAGATATATTCCACCTGCTGATTCAAGATCTCTGGCTATTTCCATATAGCCCGTAACTTTTTTGTTTTTTATAATATCAGCCTCTGCCAGCATTAAACCACCACGGCAAATTGCAGCAATAATTTTATTTTGATAGAAAGCCTCTTTAACAAGAGTGACCATTTCTTTAATCTCCCTCATTTTAACAGGGGCATTACCTCCAGGTATAATTACAACTGCGGTATTACTGAGATTAACCTCTGAAACTAAAATATCTGATTTCACAGGAACACCAAATTTACCTTTGTATTCTTTACCGGCCTCCATGCCCGTAACTTTAACAATAAAACCGGCTTCTTTAAATCTATAATAAGGATAAATAACTTCTTCGTCTCTAAAGCCATCTTCTATTAATATTAATATTTCTTTTCCCATATTTGTTCCTCCGTATTAAATTTTAAATTTAATGATATTTTATTGCTGATAATTAGCACTGTTTATTGCCTCTCTTTACTGCTTTTGTATAGTCAACTCCATCTGCTCCGTAAACTTCCATAGCTATTGTTTCAATCTTTTCTTTTATAGATTCTTCAACAGCATAAAGTGGTGCATATTCGGATTCTTTAGTTTCGCATACCTTTACAACAGCCTCTGCTAACTCTACTCCGCCATCTCCACCTTTTGCCCATACCTCTGAAACA
>JAQVEM010000152.1 GCA_028697935.1 Actinomycetota bacterium | reverse complement strand
TTCTTTAAATAAAAACCAGTTCTCAATATGCTCAACAAACCCTCCCGGGGGCACTTTTTCCAGACTTCCAAGTGTTTCCATTTCAAGTATGTCCGGGTTTATATAAATTTCTGTATTTACTCCAAAGTCAGGGTATATAACATCTGGTTTGTAACTGTATTTTTTTACAAAAAGATAATCGCCAAGGCTGTATGCAATCCACCCCTGTTTATTTAAAGCTCCGATCTTCTGGGGGCTCCCAGCTTCGGTGTCCTGTTTTATTTGTATAAATTTATCTCCCCACGTAAAACGGTGGTCACCCATTCTTGTATATGGCCAGAGAACAAGAGGACGTACTGGAAGAAGATTTCCCTCCGCAGGTTTATACGGTTCCTGTGGCACTATTGCCCTTCCACTTTTTGCCATTACAGTAATCGCCCAGGGCGCAAACTCAATATCCCATAGATTTCTATTGATCAATCTGTGAAGCACTCTGATATTGTTTTCTTTGCCCGGAGTTATTTCTATTTCTTTTTGAATCCCTGTTGTTTCTTCCATGTCCTGGATAAGTTTTAGAGTTTTACCATCCCAGCAGTAACTAACAGGTTTATTGTCCGGATAATAAGTGCGGGGCATAACCTCGGGTGAATGCCATAATCTGTGACCACCATATGATAACCATTCATTTCCACCTGTCTTACCAAGATGGTCCTCTATCTCACCTAAAACATTCTTCTCTCCTTTAAAAGCAAGCCTGATAATTCTCGGACCAACATCAGTAGTTACTACGCATTCTATCTCGCCCTCTGAAAGCCGGATGCAATTTTCCCATCCTCCATAATTAAAATTTTTTTCAATTTTCATAATATACCCTTTATCCTCCTTCCATTTTTTAATTAACTTGTATTCAATTTTTTTGCCCTATATTTATTTTTCTTCTAATTTACATACTCTTATTTGTTTCCCAAAGAGCTTTAATTTTAAGTGATACAAACACAACTCTTAGATAATGCATATAAATTATTACAATGACTGCGTTTTGTTCCCTGAAGATCTGTATAATTTAATGTAAAAATCATAATAAAATTATTTTATAAAACTATTATAATATTTATCAATAAAAACGCTAACAAAATATATATAAAAATTGAACTATGCAAAGTATATCCAGCCCACATATGCATTTTTTACTAAACATATATCTGGATACTCTATTCTGAATCTACGCTGAATTCAGGTTGAGCCCCTTGAAGCCAATCAATATAATAGATTTTAATCTTTTAATTGTAATAGCGAAAAAATAATGTATAATTTCATCAAAATAATTCAGAAAGAAAAGAAAAATAAAAGGCTAAAACATAAAGGTATATAACATAAAAAAGAATGCACCATTTTTTTATATTGTTATCAATATTTCGCATTATCATCTACTTTATGGTTTGATTTAATAATATTAATATTTTTTTTAATCTGGAATTATCAAATATTCCTTAGGGATATAATTCTTAATATGTGAGCTCTTAATATGTCTTCCTCAAAAATTATAAGTGTAAATGGATTAAAAAAAAGTTACGGAGATATTAAAGCTGTAAAAGGTATAGACTTTCATGTAAATGAAGGTGAGCTATTTGCTTTTCTCGGGCCAAATGGCGCCGGGAAAACCACTACAATTGATATTTTATGCACTCTTCTCAAACCTGACAGCGGCGAAGTAAAGATTAATGGCTACACTCTCGGTAGACAGGATGATGAAATCCGTAAAGACATTGGAGTTGTGTTTCAGGACAGCCTGCTTGATAATCTTTTAACAGTAAGAGAAAACCTTTTTATAAGGGGAAGCTTTTATAGAATGCCCGGGAAGACACTCGCTGAATCAGTCGAAAGAGCTGCAAATACTACTGGTGTTAAAGGATTTTTAAACCGTCCTTATGGAAAACTTTCAGGCGGACAGCAACGCAGAGCTGATATGGCAAGAGCTCTCGTTAATACGCCTAAGATTCTTTTTCTTGATGAACCAACAACAGGCCTTGACCCCCAGACGCGCATAAGCATCTGGGATACAATCCGCAGCCTGCAGAAAGAAACAAAAATGACAGTTTTTCTCACAACCCATTATATGGAAGAGGCAGCAAAAGCTGACTATGTCTCAATAATTGATAATGGAAAAATTTCTGCAAGTGGAACACCGACTGAACTCCGCTCAAAATATAGCAAAGATACCCTTCGCCTTATTCCAAAAGACAGTGAAGACCTTAAAAACTTTTTATTGAAACAAAATATAGAATTTGTTGCTTCGGGAGGCGCTTTTATCATAAATATTCCCGGAACACTGGATGCGCTCCCTTTACTAAAAATGATAGAAAATATGATAACGGGTTTTGAAGTAATAAGCGGCAGTATGGACGACGCCTTTGTGAATATTACCGGTCATGACATAAGAGAGGATGGCCTTTAAATAATGGTTATTATTAATTTAATAAAAAGAAATTTAAAACTTTTTTTCCGTGATAGGGCTTCCGTATTCTTTTCACTTCTTGCTATATTTATAATAATCGGGCTTTATGTACTTTTCTTAGGAAGAATGCTGTCAGAAGGTCTTGAAAGTCTTCTGGGAGACCATTCCCGTTTTATTGTAGACAGCTGGGTTATGGCAGGAATTCTGTCTGTTACATCAATAACCACTACAATGGGTGCGCTTGGAATAATGGTTGATGACAGGTCAAAAAAAATTTTAAATGACTTTTACTCTGCGCCATTAAAACGTTCACATCTTGCCTGCGGATATTTATTAAATTGCTTTATAATTGGCATTATTATGACCATCATAGCACTGGTTATTGCAGAAATTTATATAATTTCTGGAGGCGGTGAGTTACTTAATTTAATGTCATTACTGAAGCTACTTGGAGTAATGCTTATATCTGTTTTTGCCGGCTCTTCAATGGTTTTTTTTATTGTGACATTTTTTAAGAGCAGCAACGCTTTTGCCGCAGCAAGCACTGTTATAGGAACTCTTGTCGGTTTCCTTACAGGAATTTATATCCCAATAGGACAATTGCCTTCAGGCGTGCAGACTGCAATAAAAATATTCCCCATAAGTCATTCTGCGGCACTATTCCGACAGATCATGATGGAGGCACCAATGTCAGAAGCTCTTGCAGGCGCGCCGGCACAGGTTATTACTGATTTTAAAGAAACAATGGGTGTAATTTTCTTTGCAGGTGATAAAGAAATTACCCCTCTTATAAATATACTTGTCCTCATTGCAACAGGTGTTATTTTCCTTATACTTTCTATCGTAAATATATCTATTAAGAAAAGATAGCAGCCTGATTCTTACTAATTACTACAGATTTTACTGCAGGTCTACTTAACACAGGTTTATTATTATTGCACTTATATATTGCACTTATATCGATTTATGTTAGGGGGTTTTTAAACCTTTAAAAATAATTTCTTTAATCCCCTGGCTTCCAGATTTATTCCATGATTTACTCCTGAATTTATCGAAAAGCTTCTTTTATCTATACCTGTATGTCTTTGCAGCATTTAGCAGATAGCAGGACTGCAGGTGGTTATTGAGAGGCTTCTTTCATCAGCGCTCTCAGGATATGAATCATACCACCTGTATCCATTCTGCAGTACTTTATCAGTGAATTTCTTATCCTTGCTATTTCCCCTTCTGATGGGACGCTTATGGAAGGGTTGCCGGGAGTGGAATCTCGGGGTCCAGAATAAGAGCTACTGAAG
>JAQVEM010000014.1 GCA_028697935.1 Actinomycetota bacterium | reverse complement strand
ACGCGGGCTATTATTGTATAGATAACCTGCCTGCACCGCTTATGTTGAATCTTATTGATTATTTTTCCACAGGAGATAAGAACATCAGTAATATTGCTTTTGCAATAGATTTACGGAGTGGCTATTTTTTTGATGAAATCTATAAGACTCTGGATGAACTCAAAAATAGAGATATAGAGTACAGGATTTTATTTCTGGAGGCCTCAAAAAGTGAAATAATAAAAAGATACTCTCTTACAAGGAGGAAGCATCCACTTGTAGAAAATGGTAACCTCTCAAGTGGGATTGAAAAAGAGATAGAAAAGATGAGCAGATTAAAAGAAATTGCAGATGTTATAATTGATACTTCGCTCCTGAGTTCAAAAGAATTAAGGATGGCGATTACAGAGCTTATGATGGAAGAAGAAGAAAAAAGTAAACTTTTGCATATATCAATTATTTCATTTGGTTACAAGTATAGCATTCCTGAAAATATGGATATTGTGATGGATGTCAGGTTTCTTCCAAATCCATTCTATATTGATGAGCTCAGAGACCTGGATGGGAGAGACAGTAAAGTTATAGAATTTGTCTTACGCAGGAGAGAAACAGAAGAATTTATGAGTATTTTTAAGAACCTGCTTGATTTTTTAATACCAAATTATATGAATGAAGGAAAAAGTTATCTGGGGATAGGTATAGGGTGCACTGGAGGTAGGCACCGCTCAGTAGTAATATCAGATGAAATCTATGAATATCTAAAGCATAAAGGTTACTCTGTTAAGATATTTCACAGAGATATTGAAAGAGATAGTCAGTATTGATGATTAATCTGGATATTAAATAAGTCTGCAGTTTCGTCTCTTGTTTTTAAGCTATGTAAATTATAAATATTTTTTGTAAAATATGCTTTATTGATTTAACCAAATTTGTTAAAATTACACGGCTTAATTAAAAGTATATTATTTTGTGAATCCGGTTGATAAAAGTAAAGCAATAAGCCTATTAAAATAACTAAACTCGCAATTTTATATTTTTATTTTATATTTAAAGGAGGAATGAAATGACAATAAAAGTAGGAATCAATGGATTCGGAAGGATAGGAAGGCAATTTTTAAGGGCAAAGTTAAAGTATGATAAGGATAATAGCATTGACATAGTGGGTATCAATGATTTATTTGACCCTGTAACACTTGCCCATCTTCTGAAGTATGATTCTGTATATGGAATCCTTGATGCAGAGATTAAGGCTGGAGAAGACTATATAGAAGTTAATGGTGAAAAAATTAAAGTTACTGCAATAAAAGATCCAGAAATGCTCCCCTGGAAGGAACTTGGTGTTGATGTTGCACTGGAATCAACAGGAATTTTTAGAGATAGAGAAGGTGCGGGTAAACATCTAAAAGCAGGAGCTAAAAAAGTAATAGTATCTGCTCCCTGCAAAAAAGATGGAGCAGATATAACAATGGTGCTGGGTGTAAATCAGAATAGCTATGACAGGGAAAAACATAATATAATTTCAAATGCATCCTGCACTACTAATGCACTTGCGCCTGTTTGCAAAGTGCTTCATGAAAATTTTGTAATAAAGAGCGGCATTATGACAACTATACATGCCTATACAAATGACCAGAAAATTCTTGATTTACCCCACAAAGATTTAAGAAGAGCCAGAGCCGCAGCACTATCAGCAATACCTACATCCACTGGCGCTGCAAGTGCAATTGGTCAGGTAATCCCTGAATTAAACGGTAAACTTGATGGCCTTGCAGTTAGAATACCGGTACCGGTTGGTTCACTGGTTGACCTGAACGTAGAAGTAGAAAAAGATTGTACTGTAGAAGATATTAATAATGCTTTCAGAAAAGCATCACAGGAACCAGAATTTGAAGGAATTTTAAAATACTGTGAAGACCCGATAGTTTCAGCAGATATTATAGGAGATTCTTATTCAACAATTTTTGATTCATTGAGCACTTTTAAGAAGGGTAATCTTGTTAAAGTTCTGTCATGGTATGATAATGAATGGGGATACTCGAGCAGGTTATACGATCTGGTAAATTACATTATGAAGTAAATAAAAAAATATATTAAGCTGTAAATAACCGGGGTTTTAAAACCCCGGTTATTTAATAATTATTTATATGATAGGGTTTTGGTGATTAAAATGTTTAATAAAAAGACAATAGAAGATATAGATGTAAAGAATAAAAAGGTGCTTGTAAGAGTTGATTATAATGTCCCTCTGGATGAAAATTTAAACATAACTGATGACACCAGAATAATACTGTCTTTACCAACGATTAATTACCTTATTGAAAATGAAGCTAAAATTATTTTGATGTCGCATCTCGGTAGGCCAAAGGGGGTTCCTGAAGATAGATACAGGCTCGATCCTGTAGCGAAAAGGTTGAGTGAATTAATTGGTAAAGAAGTTAAAAAATTTGATGAGATCTACTCGGATGAAATCAAAGATTATATAGACAATAAAATGAATTATGGCGAAATAGTAATGCTTGAAAATCTAAGATTTGATCCACGAGAAAAAGCAAATGACAGTGAATTCTCAAAATTACTTGCTTCTCTTGCTGATGTATATGTAAATGACGCTTTTGGGGCAGCTCACAGAGCTCATGCATCAGTTGAAGGTATAACTCACTACCTGCCTGCAGTTGCCGGGTTTTTGATGAAAAAGGAAGTTGAGGTTTTAACTTCTCTTCTGGAATCGCCAAAAAGGCCATTCCTGACAATCCTGGGTGGTGCAAAGGTATCAGATAAAATAAAAGTTATTGAAAATCTGCTGGGCAAAGTTGACAGTTTAATACTTGGTGGGGGAATGTCGTACACATTTTTAAAAGCCCGTGGGTATGGTGTAGGAAAATCAATTTGTGAAGATGACCAGATAGATTTTGCAAAAGATATGCTTGCTCTGGCCAGAAAAAATAATGTCAATCTTTTATTACCTGTAGATATAGTAGTCGCAAAAGAGTTTGACAGTGAGGCTGACAAAAAGATGGTGTCTGTACAATCTATACCAGAAGACTGGATGGGAATGGACATTGGAGACAGAAGCATTGAACTATTTAAAGAAGAAATTTCGCGTGCAAATACAATTTTCTGGAATGGACCTCTGGGCGTTTTTGAATGGGATAATTTTTCTAAAGGAACAAAGAGTATAGCAACTGCTATAGCTGAAAGTGGAGCAGTCACAGTAGCAGGTGGTGGAGATACGATTGCAGCATTAAAAAAATACAATCTATTTTCTAAATTTACGCATGTTTCGAGTGGAGGTGGAGCTTCTATGGAACTTCTGGAAGGAAAAGAGCTACCCGGCATTGCTTCTCTTATGGATAAGTAAAAGTAATTAATAAAAGTAATTTATTCTGAAATTTTATCTGGATAAGTAACTTTATTTATATAAAGCATATGTAAATCAAAATGAAAGGAATTGTATAAATGAGGATACCTTTTATAGCTGGAAACTGGAAAATGAATATGACACATATACAGGCAGTAAGCTTCATGCAGGATCTTGGATATAAGTTCAAGAATAAAAATGATTGTGAGATTGCTGTGTGTCCTCCTGCGACGGCACTTAAAAGTGTAAAAACCATAATTGATGGAGATGGCATGGATATTAAGCTGGGCGCACAGAATATGTATTTTGAATTTTCTGGGGCATTCACAGGTGAAATTTCACCGGAAATGCTAAAAGCTCTGGATGTTGAATATGTAATAATCGGTCACAGCGAAAGGAGGCAATATTTTTACGAGACCAATGAAATTGTGAATAAAAAAATAAACGCTGCTTTTAAAATCGGCCTGAAGCCAATTATGTGCATAGGAGAATCGCTGGATATAAGAGAGAAAGGTAATGCAGAAGAATTTGTTATAAATCAGCTTACTGAATGCCTTTCTGAAGTTGATGATGAAGATATCAGGTGCCTTACAATAGCGTATGAACCCATATGGGCAATAGGTACAGGAAGAAATGCAACTCCTGAAGATGCAAATAATATGTGCAATGCAATAAGAAGTCGCATAAAAGAACTTTATGGTAAAAAGAATTCTGAAGAATTAAGAATTCTGTATGGGGGAAGTGTAAAACCATCTAATATATCAGAACTTATGAATATGTCTGATATTGACGGAGCTCTGGTTGGTGGTGCAAGTTTAAAAGTAGATGATTTTTTAGCTATAATTAATTATTAAAGTATACTGAAAGGCTGATTAAAATTAGAAGGCAGATTTGTTTAATGATACTGGATGGCTGGGGTATTTCAGATAAAGTTGAGGGTAATGCTATAAAAATGGCAGATACCCCCAATATGGATAATTATTACAGGATTTATCCCCATGTAAAATTAAAATCTTCTGGCGAGGCTGTAGGACTTCCTGAAGGCCAGATGGGTAACTCAGAAGTAGGTCATTTGAATATAGGAGCCGGTAGGATTGTATATCAGGAGTTTACAAGAATAAATAAGGAAATTAGTGAAGGTACTTTTTTTAAAAATAAAGTATTACTTGATGCAATTAACAATGTAAAGAAAAAAGGCACGAGCCTGCACCTTATGGGTCTTGTATCTGATGGTGGGGTACACAGCCATATTAAACATCTGGAAGCACTGATTGATTTATCTATTAATAATGATGTAAAAGATTTATATATCCATGCTTTTCTTGATGGAAGAGATGTTCCTCCGAGAAGTGCTATCCCTTTTTTAAAAGAGATTGACGATTATTTAAAGAGCAAAGGAGCAGGTGAGATTGCTACAGTAAGTGGAAGATATTACAGTATGGACAGGGATAATAGATGGGATAGAATTAAGAAAAGCTATGATGTTATGGTATACAGAAAAGGGGATAAGTTCAATTCAGCTGTAGAAGTTGTTGAACAGTCCTATAGAAATAACATAGATGATGAATTTGTAATTCCTGCTCCTGTTAAGTGTAAAGATGAAGAGAAAGCTAAAATTAAATCAGGTGACTCTGTAATATTTTTTAATTTCAGGCCTGATAGGGCACGGCAGCTTACAAGAGCATTTATAAGCGGAGAAGAATTTGATAAATTTGATAGAGGAGATAATCCACCTGTAGTTCATTTTACATGTATGACACAGTATGATAAAGAGTTTAATATTCCTGTAGCTTTTCCACCTGTAAAAATAGTAAATACTCTGGGAGAAGTTTTATCTAAAAATGATCTTTTACAATTAAGGATTGCTGAAACAGAAAAATATGCGCATGTGACATTTTTTTTCAATGGCGGAATAGAAAAACCTTATAAAGGTGAAGATAGAATATTGATACCATCACCAAAAGTTGCAACATATGATTTAAAACCCGAGATGAGCGCATTTGAAGTTACTGATACAGTTATAGAAAAAATTAGATTAAAAAAATATGACGTAATTATATTAAACTATGCAAATCCTGATATGGTTGGCCATACAGGAAATATTCAGGCAGCAATAAAAGCTATTGAAGTAGTTGATAAATGTGTGGGAAGAGTTGTAGAGGAATTAAATAGTAATAATGGATTGGCAATAATTACTGCAGATCATGGGAATGCTGAAAAGATGTTAAGCGACGATGGATCAAAACCGATAACAGCTCACACTATGTCGCCAGTTCCTTTTATATTATGTGATTCAAGAATGAAATTAAAAAAAGATAGTGGAGAATTTAAGTTAAGCGACATAGCACCTACGATACTCAATATCTTAAATATAAAAAAACCTCTAGAAATGACAGGCCAGCCTCTTTTAAGTATATAAATTTTATCTAAATTAATAAATTTTCCATTTGTAATTTTTTATACTATCTGTTCTCAGGTACTGTTTTATAAACTTTTTTTTGGTAAAATATATAGCTAAAGTAAATTTTTAAATATAATAAAGGCTTTTATGAAAAATTAGAGAGATAGGGGAATTATAGTATGGGTTCTATTTTGTTAAACATAGTTTTTGCTGTTCATATTATCGCAAGTCTGGGATTAATAATACTTATCCTTCTTCATTCAGGAAAAGGCGGTGGAATTTCGGGTTTGTTCTCGGGAATTGTAGAAACCTTTGATGGCGCCGGAATTGTTGAGAAGAACCTTGATAGAATAACAATTATTCTGGGTGTAATTTTTGCAGTTACTACCATAGTTTTATTTATTTTACTATAAATAAAAAAATTACATTATCCTTTTCAAAAAGAAAGGAGGCTACAGGGAAATTTTTTATAATATTTTTTATTATATGTAAGGAGGCTAATGGTGAAAATTAGCAAAAAGTTTTATAAGGCAATTATAGTAGTTGTAGTAATTGCGCTTATTGGTTCCGTTTTCCCTGGCTGTAAAAAAGAAGAGGAGACAGGAGGAACAATTCGTCTCTATATTCATGAACCAGTGTCTCTTGATCCTCCAAATAGTTATGAAAGCGAAGGAATACAGGTAATAAGACAGGTATGGGATGGTCTGGTTGAATATAATCCAGAAACACTGGTAGCCGAACCTGCAATAGCTGAATCATGGGATATAAGCGATGATGGTCTTGTCTATACTTTTCATCTTAAAAAAGGTGTAAAATTTCACAGTGGAAGAGAACTTATAGCTGATGATTTTATCTACTCATGGTCAAGAGTTGCATGTGCAGATACAGCTTCATATCTTGCATATCATATGGACCCTATCCTTGGTTACGAAGAACTTCAGGCAGGTGAAGGAGACACCCTCAAAGGCTTAAAGGCTATTGACGATTATACTCTTCAGGTAACATTGAGATATCCTTATGCTGATTTTATTAATACTCTTGGACACGTGGTATTTTATCCTGTAGCAAAAGAGGATATAGAGAAGTGGGGAGACCAGTATGCAGAGCACATTAATGGGACAGGTCCTTTTAAGTTTGTGGAGTGGAAACATGACCAGTATATAGATCTTGAAAGGAACGATGATTATTATGGTGATAAGGCTTCCCTTGAAAAAGTAAGGTACTCTATTTTTGCAGATGAAAATACTGCATATCTGGAATTTCAGGCAGGAAATCTGGAATATTGTCAAATTCCGCAGGGTAAAGTAAAGTCTGTACTGGATGACCCTGAACTTGGTGATCTTGCTATAATTAAACCACTGCTTGCAATCTATTATTTTGGTCTGAACGTTCAAAATGAGCCGTTCAAAGATAATCTGGCATTAAGAGAAGCAATAAATTATGCAATAGACAGGCAAAATATTATAGATGTAATAAGCGAAGGTGTTCCGACAATTGCAACTGGTTTTGTTCCGAAAGGGATTAATGGATATCAGGAAAATGCATCCAAATATGTTTATGATGTTGAAATGGCAAAAAAGAAACTTGAAGAGGCAGGCTATCCGGGTGGGGAAGGTCTGCCAACTCTTACTTTTGGAATAAATATTGGCTCCGGCCATGAATTAATTGCGGAAGCAATGCAGGCTGACCTCAAAGAAATAGGTATAGAAGTAGAGATCCAGGGAATGGAATGGGGGGCAGCTCTTGATGCATTCAAGAAAGGAGAGATAAGTTTCTTCAGACTTGGATGGATAGCAGATTATCCGACAATGGACAATTTCCTTTTCCCGTTATTCTATTCTAAATCAGCTGACAATTATACCGGCTATAATAATCCAGAAGTAGACGAGATGCTTCTTGACGCAAGAAAAACTATCAATGATGAAGAAAGAATAGAAAAGTACAGAGCAGTTGAGAAAAAAATTCTGGATGACTCAGCTTTTGTACTAATATACTTTTACGGTTCAAGACGTATTATACAGCCTTATGTAAAAGGTTTTGTGCTTGATGCTATGGAAAATTATGATCTGAGCAAAGTATGGTTGGAACAATAAAAAACCAGACAGGATTTATACAAAACTCATTATTTATATGAGTTAAAAAAAGGAATTTAAGAAAATTAACCTGCATCTTGCGTAAGGTGCAGGTTAAATATTATTGTTATTATGATAATGATATTAATAATAACAACTGTTATTATTAATAATAAAAATAATAATAATATTTATAAGCAGAGTGAGTGTAAATGTTTTCTTATATTATAAGAAGGATATTACAAATTATTCCGGTTATAATCGGAGTAACTCTTCTATTATTTATATTATTATATGTTATTCCTGAGGACCCTGCGAGATTGATTCTTCAGAAGGGTGCTACTGAGCAGGCCCTTGAAAACTTAAGGGCGAAGATGGGTATAGATAAACCTATCTATGTACAGTACTGGAGATATTTGAAACAGCTAGCAAGAGGTGATCTTGGAGTATCGTACAGATACAGAAGATCTGTAAACAGCATCCTGGCAGAGCATTACCCAAACTCAATAAAGTTAGCGCTTGCAGCAATCATTATTGAAATTTTTATTGGTATGTTAGCAGGTATAATCTCTGCTGTTAAGAGATATAGCTTCTGGGATACTCTTGTAACTGTTTCTACCACTATTGCCGTTTGTATACCTGTTTTCTGGTTAGGAATGCTGCTTCAGGTAGCTTTTGGTTTAAAATTACACTGGTTACCCATGTCAGGCATGGGTGATGGTAGTATAAAGTATTATATATTACCTTCAATCACGCTTGCGTCAGCATCAACAGCTTATGTAGCAAGAATGACAAGGAGTAGCATGCTTGAGGTTCTGAGTAATGATTACATAACTACGGCTTATGCTAAAGGTTTATCGGAATTCAGGGTAATAGGTAAACATGCTCTAAAAAATGCTCTTATTCCTGTTGTAACATTAATTGGCCTCGACCTTGGAGCACTAATGGGAGGTGCGATTCTTACTGAAACAGTATTTAGCTGGCCGGGTGTGGGAAGGGTTATTTATCTGGCAGTACTGCAGAGAGATGCACCAGTGGTAATTGGTGGTACACTGGTTCTGGTGCTTATTTTCGTAGTAATGAATCTTATAGTGGATATAATATATGCATGGCTGGACCCCAGGATTAGATATCAGAAAAAGGATATAAATGTTTAAAGGTTAAAATAATGTATCCAGAAGGAAAAATTGAAAAAGAAGAAAGCATTCCTGAAATTTCAAAAGACATAGATCTTGAAGGCAAATATAGCAGATCATCACTTTACAAGGATGCATGGAGACGGCTTAAAAGAAATAAACTTGCAATGGTTGGCCTCGGAATTGTAGTAATCCTTATAATGGTGGCAATATTTTCAAGCCTTATTGCTCCATATGACCCTATTGTAAGAGTAAAAGAAGAGGCACTTTTATCCCCTAGCAGGGTGCACCTTTTTGGTACTGATCTTCTGGGAAGAGATGTCTTTAGCAGAGTTATATATGGAAGCAGAATATCAATAGTAGTAGGCGTTGTGGCAGTGGGTATATCGGTCATTATAGGTCTCTTTCTCGGCGCACTGGCAGGGTATTTTGGTGGCTTATCGGATAGTATAATAATGAGAATAGCAGATATATTCTTTGCCTTTCCTTATATCCTTGGAGCAATAGCAATAATGACTATCCTTGGTCCCGGTATTGTCAACATATTTATTGCAATAGGAATTCTGGGCTGGGCTTACTTTGCAAGGATTTTTAGGAGTTCAATTTTATCAATAAAGAACAAAGAATACATAGAGGCTGCAAGAGCGCTGGGTGCAAACAATTATAGAATAATAATAAAGCATATTTTTCCCAATGCATTTGCTCCGATTATTGTTTACGCAACAATGAATATAGGATCTGCAATTATTACCGAGGCTGCGCTCAGCTTTCTCGGATTGGGTGTGCAGCCACCTACACCAGCCTGGGGTAAAATGCTTTCTGAATCTCTAGATTATATTGATATTGCTCCATGGATGATGTTATTTCCCGGTCTTGCTATTGTTATAACAGTACTCGGATTTGTCTTACTTGGAGATGGTCTGAGAGATGCATTTGACCCAAAATTAAAATAAGTGTTTATTAAAAATAAGAACTTTATAAACTTTAAATGATTTTTTATAAATAGATTATGTCGGATAGTAACCAAATTTTAGAAGTAGAAGATTTAAGAACATATTTTTATACAGATGATGGTATTGTAAAAGCAGTTGATGGTATAAGCTTTAATCTTCAATATGGTGAAACTCTTGGAATAGTTGGTGAAACAGGCTCGGGTAAAAGTGTTACTGCTCTTTCTATATTAAGGTTAATTCCACAGCCACATGGGAAAGTAGTAAGCGGGAGAATACTTTTTGATGGTAAAGACTTACTCAGTGTAAACCTGAGGGAACTACAGGAATACAGGGGTAATAAAATCTCTATGATATTTCAGGATCCAATGACTTCTTTAAATCCGGTGTTCACTATAGGAAACCAGATAATGGAATCGTTAATACTGCATCAGAAACTAGACAAAAAATCTGCAAAAAAAGGAGCTATAGAATTGTTACAAATGGTGGGTATTGCAGAACCAGAAAAAAGATTATCAAATTATCCTCATGAATTTAGCGGTGGGATGAGACAGCGAGTTATGATAGCTATGGCAATAGCAAATAAACCTGATATATTAATAGCTGATGAGCCTACTACTGCTCTTGACGTTACAATTCAAGCGCAAATACTTGAATTAATCAACGAAATAAAAAGAAAGACAAATTCATCGACAATTTTAATAACCCATGACCTTGGAGTTGTTGCAAAATATGCTAATAGGGTAATGGTAATGTATGCCGGAAAAACTGTAGAATTTTCTAAAGTAGATGATATTTATTATAAACCCATGCATCCATATACTATAGGGCTTATGAATTCCATAACAAGACTTGATGAAAGTAAAAAGAGCAGATTAAAACCAATAGAGGGTTCACCCCCCAGCCTTATAGATTTGCCTGCGGGATGTACATTTAAGGATAGATGTTTATTTAGCAGAGATAAGTGCGGGTTAAAATATCCTCCCCTGGTTGAATTTGAGAAAGGGCACCTGGTAGCGTGCTTTAGGGCAGAAGAAATATTGAAAGAAAGAAATAATATAAATAATTAAAGTAAAAATTATGGAAAATGATGTCTTACTTGAAGTGAGAAATTTAAAAAAATATTATAACCTGAAAAGTGGATTTTTGTTTCAGAAGCCTGCTGGGGTTATAAAAGCTGTTGATGATATAAGTTTTTATATTAAAAAAGGGGAGACAATGGGTCTTGTCGGTGAGAGCGGTTGTGGTAAGTCAACTACAGTAAGGGTGATACTCAGACTGACACCACCGACATGGGGTTCAGTACTTTATAATGGTAAAAATATTTTTGATCTTGATAAAAATGAGATGTTTAAAATGAGAAGAGAAATGCAGGTAATATTTCAGGATCCCTATGCGTCACTATCTCCCAGGATGACCATAGGAGATATCATAAGTGAACCTATGGAAATTCACAGAGTTGGTGATAGGAATAGCAGGATGAAAAGAGTAAAAGAACTGCTTGAAATAGTAGGTCTTAATCCCGAACATATAAACAGGTATCCTCATGAATTCAGTGGTGGTCAGCGTCAGAGAGTAGGCATTGCAAGAGCACTGGCTTTAACTCCAAAGTTATTATTATGTGATGAACCGGTATCTGCTCTTGATGTATCTGTTCAGGCCCAGATATTAAATTTATTATCAGATTTACAAAAAGAGTTTGATCTGACATATCTATTTATAGCTCATAATCTCTCTGTAGTAAAACATGTAAGTGATAAAATAGGTGTGATGTATCTTGGAAAACTTATTGAATTAACAGAGAGTGGAGAACTTTACAAAAGACCACTTCATCCATATACTATGGGTTTATTATCTGCTATTCCAATACCGGATCCCAAAATTGAGAAAAAAAGAAAAAGAGTTGTGCTGAAGGGTGATGTGCCCAGTCCGATTAACCCGCCTTCTGGCTGTAGATTTCACCCGCGGTGCCCTAATGCACAGGATATATGCTCTATGCAGGAACCAGAATTAAAAAATTATTTTGATGAAAAAAATAAAAATAGTGGTAATGTACATTTAGTTGCATGTTTTTTTGCTGGAAAGCCAATATAAATATGTAAGGTTTAATACAAAAGATAAAAAGTTAAAGTAATACTGATTGATATTAAGGGAGTATGTAGATGACTAAAAATAAAATATTATGGTTATTCATACTGATAATTTTAATATGCTCAAGTATTTGTTTGTACTCATGTGAAAATAGCAATATGGAATATTTAAACATGATGGATGATGGAATTGAATTAAGCAATGAAAGAGCTACTCATGAAGATTTAAACATAGACAGTAAGGAATTTTTCCTTAAGTCAAGAGAGAAACAACTTGATAAAAATCCTCTGAGTGATATTAATGTTAGAAAAGCCATATTCCATGCAATAGATAGAGAGAGAATTGTCAATGAATTATATGGGAAATATAATCAGGTTTTAAATAGTTTGTTTCCGGCAGATTCTTATTTTTATTCTCAATCATGGGCAGAATATAGTTATGATGTAGAAAAAGCAAAAGAATATTTAAAAAAAGCAGGGTATGGCACTGATAATCCTCTGTATGTGACAATAGGTTCCACCAGCGATAGTGATACAAAGCAAGTAATAGAAGAAATGATAAAAGAAGATTTAAGTGAGATTGGAATAGAAATCTGGATATTAAATAATCCTTCTAAAGAATGGTATAGTGATTATGTGAGCAAAGGTGATTACGAGCTTGGATTATGGTCAATTTATAATTTCGATGAAAGTGACCTTATAAATGGTTTTAGTTCGGATAAGATACCATCGATGGAAACAGAAGAGAATAAAAATTGTTATAATTTTTACTGGTACAAAAATACAGATGTAGATAGCCTGCTTAAAACTATTAAAAATGAGGTTAATATTGAAAAAAAGAAAGAACTTATTTCAAATTTACAGAATATAATAGCAAGTGATGCAGTAATACTACCTTTATATAGCAGGATAGATGTTGTTGCTTATAATAATAAAAAGATAGACAGCATAGATATAAAAACTATAAATAATAAAATACACTTCGATATAGAAAACTGGGTCTTAAATAGTGACTGGCAGACAAACGAAAACGAAGTAAAAGAGATTATCGTAGGACTTAATAGTGAGGATTATAGCCTGGGAAGCCTTTTTAGTAGGGATTTTATAAGCAATCTTGTAATCAGGGGATTATGGGAGATAAATGAAAAAGGTGAATATGAAAAAGTGCTTGTTGAGGAAGCTTTTATTAAAGAGAAGAGTATTAATGGTTCTGCTGACGCTGGCATGGAAGTAAGAGTTATTCTAAAAGACGGGATATTCTGGGAAGATGGAAGTAATATTACAGCTGAGGATGTTAAATATACTTATGATACAATAAAAAAGAATGAAAATATTTTAAATATTGATAAAGATTATTTAAAAATTGATAAGATAGAAGTAATAAATGAAAAAGAATTTAATATTGTCTTTAAAGAAAAGATTAAAAACTGGGAAAAATTCTTTGGAATTGTTTTCCCAGAAGACTCAATGGAAGAAAAAGATATAATCAATCTAAAAATCGAGGACATTGTTGCTAATGGTCCCTATAAGGTAGAAGAGTATAAAAATCAGGACTATCTACTCCTGAAAAAAAATGATTTTTATTTTAATGAAATTCCTAATGTTGATTATTTCAGGATTTTATTTGATACTAATTTTGCAAATCTTGTTAATATGCTCAGGAATGGAGAAATAGATTTGCTAAAAGTTCTCTTTGATCTTGAGCTTGTGAATGAACTGGATGATAATAAAGATATTGATTTGTTTATAAAGCCCGGAAACTATATGGAGCACCTTGCTGTATGTTTAAAGCCAAAGGAAGAATAGCAAAAGTAAGATAGTAGAAATTATGAAATTTTGTTGAGTTATGTGTTATAAAATTAGACATTTCAATTAAATTAAGTATATTATTGACATGGTAAATTATTATTCCTAGAATTACAGGGTAAAAAACAGAGTAGATTAAAGATAAAAAAGTTTAATTATATAAAAATAAAGAAAAAATATTAGTAGAACTCTGATTGTTGTGATGAAGAATTAGCTCTGTTATTTATAAAAATTCTATTAAATTGTCGGAGTGGCGGAAATGGTAGACGCGCAAGGTTGAGGGCCTTGTGAACAATATGTTCATAGGGGTTCAAGTCCCCTCTCCGACACCAGAAATTTTGATTTATTTATTAGATTTTTAGATTTAAGTTATTTAAGGTTTAATTAAGAAAAATTGGGAATTATTTAATTTGTTCTGCTCTTCTCTTTGCTAGTTCAGCTTCTTTGTATTTGCCCTGTTTTTTAAGTAATATATAAAGAATTTTCCATGCATCCTTATCATTTATATTTAACATGATTAGTTTTTTTATGACATCTTCGGAGTCACGATATCTATTTTGTTTAAAAAGTGCAGCGCTTAAACATAATAGGGCATCTTTATAATCAGAATCTAACTCTATAGCTTTTCTGCATGCGAACTCTGCTTCATCATATTTTTCCTGTTTATAATAATTGATACCGTAATAATACCATGCTTCTTTAAATCTCCTGTCCAGCTTCAGAGCATTCTGGCAGGCTCTTTCAACCTCATCATATTTTTCCTGTTTTATTAATATTTCAATAAAATATATCCATGCATCTTTTTCGTTTTCCATATCTAAAATGAATCCTTTTAATATATTGAAAAGGTTAATATCAAATAAAAAAAGTAATTTAACATTTAAAAGATGTTAATCACAAATACAAATAGTTTTTTAACTTTTTTATAATTATACCAAGTTTCTAAACTTCTTCAGCTAATTTCAGGGAAGCAAATTTTTTAGCTGTTTATTTATTCATATTTGAATAATAACTGGCTGCTCTATATTAATTATTTTTACTCTGTTATTTAAATAATTATAATATGAAAAAAGTTAATATATAAAAATAAAGTATATAATTTAAAAAGTAATATGTATAGATTTTAACATATTTAGTTAGTATATTATATTACATTTTTATATATAATTTTATTAATTTTATAGGTTATTTATTATTATCACCATAAGATATATAATAATAAAAAAATCAATATTTTTAATAAAATACTTATCAGGGGAAAATTTATATTTACTGTGACTTCTAAAGTAGATTGTTTAAAAATATAACCGGGATAAAAATGAAAGAAGCATATCTTTATAAAAAAATTAGTGATAAAAAAGTCAGATGTGATCTCTGTAATCACAGGTGTGTTATAAACAATTCAGAAAAAGGTAAATGTTGCGTCAGGCAAAATATCGATGGAATACTTTATTCACTGGTGTATAGAAAATTAATAGCAGAGAATTCTGACCCGATTGAAAAAAAGCCACTGTTTCATTTTTTACCGGGAACATACTCACTATCTGTTGCAACAATGGGGTGCAATTTTAGATGCTTTTTTTGTCAGAATTTTAATATTTCTCAGTTACCCTGTGATTTGAATATTATAGAAGGAACGGATGTTTCTCCCGAAATGCTGGTAAGCCATGCGCTGGATAGAGGAGATAAGAGTATTTCATATACTTATACCGAACCTACTGTTTTTTTTGAATATGCTTATGATACAGCAAAGATAGCAAGTCAGAAAGGACTAAAGAATGTATTTGTAACAAATGGTTTTATGACACGGGAATGTCTGGTTATGATAGAGCCTTACCTTGATGCAGCAAATATTGATTTAAAAAGTTTTTCTGAAGACACGTATAAAGAAAAAATAGGTGGTAGATTAAAGCCTGTATTAAATAATATTATACTGATGAAAAAACTTGGCATATGGGTTGAAGTTACGACTTTGATAATACCGGGTATTAACGATTCCGAAGATGAACTAAAGAAGATTGCAGAATTTTTAGCAGGAATTGATAAGGGAATACCGTGGCACATAAGCGCGTATTACCCTCAGTATAAGTCAAAAATCCCCCCAACTGGTATAGAAAAGATAGAAGTTGCTATAGATATCGGGAAAAAAGCCGGTTTAAAATATGTATATGGAGGTAACACTCCGGGAAGTTTTTACGAAAACACATTGTGTCCGGTATGCAATACTGTACTTATCAGACGTACCGGGTTTCTGATTACAGAGAACAAAATAAAAAATGGTCACTGCCCTCAATGTAACGAAAAAATAGATGGCGTATTTTAAAACATTAGATATAAAGTTTAATCTTTAAATCCTATTGACGGAATAATTTTTAAAGATATAAATAAGTAAAAAGATATAAATATATTTTTTAGTAAGTTATTAAAATAGATTATAAATAATAAGCAAGCTTTACTTAACTTTTAAATAAAATTATCTTATAATGACTTTCTGTTTGTTATCTTAAAGGCGACATAGCCAAGTGGTAAGGCAGAGGTCTGCAAAACCTCTATCCCCGGTTCGAATCCGGGTG
>JAQVEM010000151.1 GCA_028697935.1 Actinomycetota bacterium | reverse complement strand
TGATTTGAGAACAGAACAGATGCAGAGAAATCTAAGATTAAGGCACGATATAACAGCAGCAGCCCGGAAATATTTTGAGTCAAGAGGTTTTATAGAGATAGAAACTCCAATAATGGCTAAAAGTACACCCGAGGGTGCAAGAGATTTTCTGGTACCTTCAAGATTAAACCCGGGGAAATTTTATGCGCTTCCACAATCACCCCAGCTTTTTAAGCAGACACTGATGTTCTCGGGATTTGATAGATGTTATCAGGTCGCAAGATGCTTTAGAGATGAAGACCTGAGAGCTGATAGACAACCGGAATTTACACAGATTGACCTTGAGATGTCATTTGTTGAGCCTGACGATGTAATGAAGGTTATAGAAGAATTGTTTTTATATATATTTAAAGAAGTTAAAGAGTTATCCGACAAAGAAATAAAACCGGATTTTACCAGAATAAGATGGAAAGATAGTATGGAAAGTTATGGTACCGATAAACCTGATTTAAGGTTTGGACTCCCCATAAAGGAAATTTCAGATATATTTAAAGAAACCAGTATTAAATTTTTTAAAGATACTTTAAAAAAGAACGGTTGTATAAAAAGTATTGTGATAAATGATGCCTCTCTGCTCTCAAGAAAAGAACTGGAAATTCTTACAGATATTGCAAAAGATTGTGGTGCAGGTGGATTATTATGGATTAAAACCGGATACGGGCTGGAATTCCAGTCACCGGTAAGTAAATTTTTATCAGAAACGGAAAAAAGGGATTTAATTAAAAATTTAAACCTCAAAGAAAATAATTTGTTACTTATAGTTGCTGATAAATTTGAGGTAGTATGCCAGGCTCTTGGAACTATAAGGAATTATCTTGGGGAGAAATTAAAATTGATAAACAAAGATGAATTTAAATTTGTATGGGTATATGATTTCCCTTTGTTTGAATGGAGTGAAAGTGAAAAGAGAATAGTCTCAAAACATCATCCTTTTACAAAACCAGATAAAAATACAATATGTTACCTGAAATCAAACCCATTAAAAGTAAACTCACTGGCTTACGATATAGTATTAAATGGCGAAGAAATAGGAGGCGGCTCTATAAGGATAAATGATTCTAATTTGCAGAAAGAAATATTTAATATACTTGAATTAGATGAAAAGAGGATAGAGGAAAATTTTGGCTTTTTTATAAAGGCAATGGAATATGGTATACCTCCTCATGGTGGCATTGCTATTGGAATGGATAGAATGGTTATGCTTCTGGGTGGTCTTGATAATATAAGGGAAGTTATAGCATTTCCCAAAACACAATCAGCTGTGTGTATGCTCACCGGCACTCCTTCAACTGTGACTGAGGAACAGTTAAGAGAGGTGTTTATAAAGGTTATAGAAGAAAATAAAGAAGGTAAAAAATAAAAATAAATAACCATTTTACACAAAGAAAAACGAAAATAAAAGCAAATATTGCATTTATTGAATAATCAAATGAGTTATGCTAACATAATTTCAGGGTACCCTGTTTATATCGTAACTAAAGTTAATTTTTTGTGCCAACAACTTCACATTGGAAGCCCGTCCTTTGACTGTAGCATAAATGCCTGCCTGACAGGACTTATAAAGCAGTCAAGAGGGCATCCACCTGCAGAGCGCAGGGCGCAAAAAACTTCCTGTGGTTACGAATAAACGGGGTATCCCTTTTGTTATAAAATATTAATGTTGATTAATATTATAAATTATAAAAACACTTACACAAAACCGGTACAGGTAGATAATTGACACAGAGTTTATGGAAATAAGATTAGAATTTCTTAAATATTTTGAGAAAAATGGTCATCTGATAATGCCTTCATCGAGTCTTATACCACATGATGACTCCAGCGTCCTTTTAACTACTGCAGGTATGCAGCAGTTTAAACCTTATTATCTGGGTATTAAAAAGCCGCCGGCAAAAAGAATAGCCACAGTACAGAAATGTTTTAGAACCAGTGATATTGACAGTGTGGGTTATACAGAGCGTCATCTTACATTTTTTGAAATGCTGGGCAATTTTTCATTTGGTGATTATTTTAAAAAAGAAGCAATAAATTATTCTCTCGATTTTCTATTAAACAATCTCGGTATTTCTCTTGAAAATTTATATTTTACTGTTTTTAAAGGGGATAAGGATATACCGGCTGATCAGGAATCAATTAAATACTGGCTGGAAATGGGAATAAATAAAGACAGAATATACCAGTATGGCAGGGAAGAAAATTTCTGGGGGCCGGCCGGTGATACAGGACCATGCGGGCCCTGCTCAGAAATACATTATGATTTCGGGGAAAAATATGGCTGTGGTAAAAAAGAGTGTAACCCTAACTGTGGTTGTGGCAGATTTCTTGAAATATGGAATCTGGTATTTACACAGTATAATTTTGATGGGAACAAATATCTTGAACTTCCCCAAAAAAATATAGATACGGGAATGGGACTGGAGCGTATAACAGCGGTTATGGAAGGCACGCCATCAGTTTTTAAAACATCTTTATTTAGTGGAATAATAAATAAAATAGAGGAAATATCAGATGGCAAAAATTATAGAAAAAATAAAGATAAAAGTAATAAAAGTAATGATGATTTTTATAGAGCGGTAAGGATAATTGCAGACCATATAAGAGCAATTTATTTTTTAATTACCGATGGAGTGGTGCCTTCAAATGAAGGCAGGGGGTATATATTGAGGCGAATAATAAGAAGGGCAATAAGGTTTGGTAAATTAATTGGAATTAAAAACTATTTTTTAAATGATATTGGCGAAGTAGTTATAGATGAGTATTCAAAAGTATACCCTGAACTCCTTGAGAAGAAAGATTTTGCATTCAGGCTTGTAAATGATGAAGAAAAAAGATTTACAAGAACACTGAAGGAAGGGAATAAGGTCTTACTTCAGAAAATCAGCGAAATTAAAAAAGATAAAAAGGAATATCTTGATCCAAAAGATGCGTTTAATCTCTATGATACATTTGGCTTCCCGGTAGAGCTCACCGCAGAAATATTGAAAGAGAGCAATATAAAGCTTGATTTAAGAAGACTTAATGACCACATAAAGGAGCATACTGAAAAGTCAAGGGGAAAGGATATATTTAATACCAGGATGGATAAAAACCTGGAATTATATAGAGAAATAAGTAAAAAAATCGAGGTAGAATTTACCGGTTACCAGAAATACAAAATAGAAACGGTGATTGAAAAAATTATCAAAATTGATGAGGACAGGTCAGGCACAGGTAGTAAGAAACCTGTTTTAGAGCTATTAGAAGGAGAAAAAGGAGAAATAATTTTAAAGGAAACACCATTTTATGGAGAAAAAGGTGGTCAGGTTGGCGATAGGGGTATTATTTCATATGATAATAATACTTTTATTGTAAACGACTGCACTATTCCGGTAGAAGGTATTATTGTTCATAAAGGAATTATGGAAAAAGGTAAATTAAAGGTGGGAGATAGGGTTGGAGCTGAAGTCGACCGCAACCGCAGGAAAAACATAAGCAAAAATCATACTGCAACCCATATTTTGCAATGGGCTCTTAGAAGTTTATTTGGTAATGAAGTAAAACAGTCAGGTTCTTATGTGGATGAAGATAGATTTAGATTTGATTACACTTTATATAATGCTCCTTCTGAAGAAGATATTAATAAAATAGAAAAAATTGTAAATAAAAAAATTCAGAATGATGATCCGGTAAGGTGTTTTGAAACTACAAGAGAGTTTGCTGAAGAAATAGGTGCGATAGCTCTTTTTGATGAAAAATATAGTAAATTTGT
>JAQVEM010000150.1 GCA_028697935.1 Actinomycetota bacterium | reverse complement strand
TGGGGATGGAGGAAAATAACAGGATTTATGTAAAAAACTCAAACCTGTTGATAAGCTGGTCAAGAAGTCGGGAAATGGGACTTCAAGAAGTCGCAAAATGCAACCCTAATAATACTAATGTTAATAAGACTGAATTAAACAACGTTAATAATAACGGACCTGTCTATAACACTAACGATATTCTAAGAAATCTACTTAAGGAGTTGGAAGTCAAAAGCTGAAAGGGAAAATCAACTATCCTGATTAATTCAAGGAATACTCTGGCTATTACCACGGACGCTTTTATAACCTTGACCGGCAACAACAAGAGGACCAATTATTTTCTTGAGGTAGACAGAGCCACCAAGTCAAGCCGCCGCTGGAAGTATTTTAAGGATTGAGGTAAAGTTATATATAATTTAAAATCGTTCAAATATATTACAATCAGAACATGTCAGGGAGAATAAAACCTAAAGGAAGGAAATTAAAAAATCTATCCGACCCTAAACTTGCTCGCCCACATAAGTAAGGTGCTACTGTTTACTTTATGCTGCAATCAGTTGATCCTAAATGGGGTCGTTATATGTATTATCAGTATCATAGGTATGGATTATTTTTTAATAAGGCTCTCAAATATTTTGAAAAAACAATTAAATTACTTAATCAATGTAGACAATTAAGCATTGATGAGAAAAGAAATTTGAGAATAGTGCCTGACGACTTAAGAAATAAACTAGAAATTAACTCGGCGCAATTTCTAATTTTTACGAAACTAGGTCTGGAATATTTAATTGCGGAATATCAGCTGGCTATAATACAAATAAAAGATCATCGTGGCGAAAGCTATACGCCTCCACTTGATACAGATAATTTACAGGACAAGCTAAAAAACTTAAAGGATGCGATTAAATTAGAGAGTGAGATTCCTCCCCAGATTTACACTATTCTTGACAGACGAGATATTGTAGAACATCCAACAACGGACCGTCTCTTTGGAGATACTAAAACAGAATGGAAAACAGTTCATCTTTCCTGGGTGTTGTGTGGTGAAATTGAAGGGATATTAAACCCTATTATTCATTTTGTTAATGAGTTTATTGAAAAGATTGAAACCTATATTAAAAATAACCCGATACCAGGAGCTCTGACGGGTGTAACTGGAGGACTTAAGGCTGGAGAACAATATAAAAAACGGCCTAAGTAGTTTTCTTAAGTCGTTTTTAAACTAATTTGATACATAAAGTCATCTTGCAGACCCTCAAAGCCGTTTGATAAAATAATTTTGGTCCCGGAAAAGGAAACTCAGGCAACCTCCAGGCAAGCAGCGGAAATTTACAGACGAAAGTAAGTAGAAAGTAAGCTATATTCAAGAAGCAAATTCTTATAAATTACGAACAATTTTTCTGATATGAACAAATATAGAACTTTGCTTTCCCAACATTAAATCTTATCAGAATCTTATCAGATTTTCTTATTTGATTTCTCCAAGGTCCTTTCTTAATGATTCCTCAAATTTCTCTGCATTTTTCTTTAATTCTGATGTCTTCTCTGTGACGAATTTACAGGTCCTGTCCCGGCATTCCTCTATATTTTCCACCAGTATCTTCCGTGTCTCTTCACCTTTGCGCGGGGCAACCAGAAGTCCTGTTATTACCCCCAGCCCAAAGATAAGTAGCGTGTAACCAAAAACATCTGAATTTTTCATTACTTTTGTTCCTTCCCGGCTCTTCTTCTTTTTGCTTTTGTAACCTGCCATATTATTATTGCTATTATAACAATTATAATCCATACAGGAGATGATGCAATCAGCACAACCACTATAGAATTAAATACTCTTATTGCCCCTCTTGCACCTCTTTTCAGAGCTTCTACAAACCCCATGCCTGACTCAGTACTTATAGGTTCCGGTTCGTGAAAATAAACACTTATGGTAGAAAAAGATACCATATCATCAAGATATCTCATTCTTCCTTTAATTACCTCTATCTCACCCTGGACATTACTTAGCTCCCTCTGCACCTCTATGCTGTCACTGACTTTTTTTGACTGTTTCATCAATTCCAGAAGAACTTTTTCCTGTGCCTCGTAATTTCTTAACCTGCTTTCAAGGTCAACATATTCCTGTGTAACATCCTGGCCATAGCTAGAAATATTCTTAACAGTACCCATTTCTTTAATTTTATTCAAAGCAGGACTAAATGCTTTTGAAGGAACTCTTATAGTAATCCGACCACTGGTTAGCTTTCCTTCAGAATCAGAATAGCTCTCACTGCTTTCAACAAAACCACCATTCTGTTCAGCAAGATTTGTCAGCGCAAACATGGTTTCCTGAAATTTACCTTTTTCAATCTCAATTTCAATATAAGCATTTTTGATAACTTTCCTGTCACCGGTAACCTCAATATCGCCATATTGTTCAGTAGTGCTGGCTGCAGACACCTGTTCCATAACAGCTTCTTCTTCTGTTTCTTCTGCAACAAACTCTCCGGCTGCCATGTCGGCTTCCGGTTCGGCTGCCGGTTCTTCTACTGGGTATTCCTCTATAAGCTTTGCTTCTTCCCGGACTTCTTCAGGTATAGCACTTCTGGCTCCAAACATAGAGCAAGAAGTAAATGCCATGCCTGCTATCATGGTAAATGCGAGAAAGACAATCAGCAGTCTCAGTGATAACCTTTTAACTTTCATTTATACCTCCATTATCTAAAATAAATTTTTTAATATTAAAACTTTACTTTATATTAATATTATAAACCTTTTATTATCTCTTTAATAATTCTCAGTAAGATAATCAATTACAATTTATAATACACCACAATCTGCATAAAACCTGTTTATATTTTTTTAAATAAAATTAAATTCATTATATATATTCGAAATATTGTTAAATTAAATGAGGTATCCTTAAAAGAATTTTTTTTAAGGATGAATATAAAAAAAGATAATAATTACGGTAGATTATTTAAATTCCGGAAGATTTTTATTCAGAGATATTACAGGAATATTAATTTTATTTTGTTATCAGGCCAATCGAGGTTTAGATTTTCGGGCTGCAGAACCCCTTATATTAAGAACTCTGCTCCCTCTATCTTGATACTTGTATAAATTATTTTTCGATACACAGATTCCTTTCCTACCATACACCTGTTCTTATATATTCATCCATAGCTCTGGCTGCATCTTTCCCGGCGCCCATTGCAAGAATAACTGTCGCTGCACCGCTAACTATATCTCCACCTGCAAAGACCCCCTTAACATTAGTTTTCCCTGTCACAGCACTGGCTTTTATATTTCCTTTTTCTGTAAGCTCCAGTCCAGGAATCGTAGAAATAAGAAGTGGATTAGGTCCCTGTCCGATAGCCATTACTATAACATCAACATCAATATCAAATTCTGAACCTCCGACCGGCACAGGTCTTCTTCGTCCTGATGTATCAGGTTCTCCAAGTTCCATTTTAATGCATCTCATTTTATCTACCCAGCCATTTACTCCCAATATTTCAACCGGATTGGTAAGCAGTTTAAATTCAATTCCCTCTTCCCTTGCATGTTCTATCTCTTCATCCCTTGCGGGCATTTCCTTTTCACTTCTTCTATATACCAGATAAACATTTTCTGCGCCCAGTCTTTTTGCCGTTCTTGCAGAATCCAGCGCAACATTACCTCCGCCAACCACTGCCACCCTGTGCCCTTTAATAATAGGTGTATCATATCCGGGGAAATTATAAGCCTTCATTAGATTTGCTCTTGTAAGATATTCATTTGCCGAGTAAACCCCGTTGAAATTTTCACCGGGAATACCCATAAAATAAGGAAGACCTGCACCGGTTGATATAA